>JAGDMX010000324.1 GCA_017860725.1 Chloroflexota bacterium
GGGTAACGTTGCCAAAGCTGGGTGCTGCCCTGGATGTCAGTAAAAAGAAATGTTACCGTCCCGTTAGGTGGGTCCATCCCCCGGATTACCCTTTTACATAAGAAAGTTTTTCAGCAATAAGTCCATCCCGCAGGTGGTAGATATCCACACCGCGGATGTGACCAGCCTTGTCCTGCAGATCCACCCAGCGGTAGGTCCATAACATGACAACACGCTCGTCCTGAGCGAAGATCTCCTCGATCTCGATGGTGCTGTTGGCTGAGCCAGTGAAAAAGTCGGCCCAGAATGCCCGGACTGCAGCCTGTCCTACATAGCGGGTGCCATCCGGGGGTGGGTAGGTGTTCTCGAAAACGCAGTCATCCGTCATCAGCGCCATCATGGCATCCAAGTCGCGGCGGTTGAGGGCCTGGTTGAAGGCGATGACGAGCTGGGTTGTGGCTGATCCTGAAACCTGATGTGTGCCGATATGCGCCTCCTTCATTAGGTCGACAGATAAATTGGGTTGATTTTACCCTAAACAACGTCAGAGAGAAAGAAATTTGAATGAAAGCTGCCGTGAGTGAGTGAATGGTGGTGGGATCCGAGCTGTCATGAACGAGGGGTGAACAACCAAATTGCCTGGCTGGCAACTCGATTATTCGTTACAATATTCGTGGACGGTATTGCCTGCCATCTCTGATCCCTTGAGTGATTTCCCTATGCCCCGTTACCCTCTCCTCTACCAAATCAACACGCGTGCCCACCTGACCAATCTCTCCCGTGCACTGGGGAGACCGGCGACGCTGGACGACCTGCCCGATAGCGAACTCGACCGGCTGGCGATATTGGGCTTCAACTGGCTGTACCTGCTGGGTGTCTGGCAGATAGGGCCGCAGTCACGGCAGGTTGCGCGCCAGCATCCCGGCCTGCAGGCGGAGTACCGCCGCGCCTTGCCGGACGTGACCGAGGAGGATATTTGCGGCTCGTGCTTTGCCATCGCTAGTTACACGGTTTCCGAGGAGCTAGGGGGAAATGCGGCAATACTGCGCTTGAGAGAGCGCGGCCGGCAGCGTGGGCTACGGGTGATGCTCGATTTTGTCCCCAACCACACCGGGCTGGATCACCCGTGGGTGCAGGAGCATCCGGAATACTATCTGTGGGCCAGCGAGGAAGAATTGCAGTCGCAGCCGCATAGTTATATTCGCATAGCCAATTCGCCTAAACCACTGATCCTGGCACATGGGCGCGATCCGTATTTCGATGGCTGGACTGACACGCTGCAGCTCGACTATGCCAACCCTGACTTGCAGATGGCGATGGGGAAAGAGCTGCTTTCGATCGCCGGGCTGTGTGACGGGGTGCGCTGTGACATGGCGATGCTGGTGTTGCCGGAAGTCTTCCAGCGCACCTGGGGATTAACAGCGCAACACTTCTGGCCGGAGGCGATTGCAAGAGTCCGACGGCGTTATCCCGATTTCAACTTTATGGCGGAAGTGTACTGGGATATGGAAACGAACTTACAGGGGCAGGGCTTCGATTACTGCTATGACAAGCGCCTGTATGACTACCTGCTGGCGGGTGAGGCGCTCTTGGCGAAGCGGCACTTTACAGCGCCGCTGCCGCACCAGGAAAAACTGGCACACTTCCTGGAGAACCACGATGAGAAACGTGCGGCGGCTGAGTTCTCGCCTGCTCAGCACCGGGCGGCGGCTGTATTGACCTACACCGCCCCTGGGCTGCGCTTCTTCCACGAAGGCCAGCTCCAGGGCTGGAGGATCAAGCTGCCAGTGCAATTATGCCGCGGCCCTGAACAGCCCACCGATCCAGGGCTGGCGGTTTTTTATGAGCGGCTGATGGCATTGCTGCGCCTGCCGGCTTTGCGAGATGGGCACTGGCAGCTACTCGAACCACAGCCATTCTCGCCGCGCGAGGATACCTGGCAGAAGGTGATCGCCATTGGCTGGGATCTGCTGCCGAACGAAAGTTCTACACGTAGGCAGCGGGTCCTGGTGGTGGTGAATTTTGCCCCTACATTTGGACGCTGTCACCTGCACCTGCCGTGGAATGACCTGGCAAGGCAATCCTGGCACCTTAACGATCATTTCTCCGGTGAGGTGCTACAGTACGATGGCGATGATTTAGCCGGGCAAGGCTTATACCTGGAGCTGCCTCCCTGGGATTTCAATGGGTATATAATAGAGGCAGCCCCGAAGGCGAAAGGCAGAGGCTAGAAAAGGAGAATCTTGAAATGATGAAAACCCACCTGTTGTCCTGGCTTGTTTTGGCTGCCATCGTAGCCGGTTTATTTGCAGCGGCGCTGCCCGGCAGCGCCCAGGCCCAAAACCTATGCAGAGCGGTGCACGTAGTCAAGGCCAACGAGACTCTGAAATCGATCGCTAAGCTTTACGGCGTCAACGCCCGGGCGCTGGCCAAAGCCAATGATATGGCCAATAACGAGGCGTTGAATGCCGGTGATAAGCTGTGCATCCCCAAAACTGGCAAAGCCGAGCCCAAGCTCAACCTGGCGGTCTACGCTCAAGGTGGCACGATCAATATCAACGCTACCGGCATGACCCGCGAAGAGAAGTACCAGGTCAAAGTAAGGGAAGGCGATGCCGGAAAGTGGTACAAGCTGGGTAAGATCACCTCCGGCGTTGAAGGTGTCATTTCGAACAAAAAATTCCCGGTGCCAGACGCGCTGAAAAATAAGGTATACCTGACGGTCTGCCTGAAGAACCAAAATAACGACGCGTTGACCTGCCGGGCGATTTTAAACGTACCGTAGGAATTAACTTACCAGGATTACTGGGGGGGCAGGCATCAAGCCTGCCCTCAGGTTTTTTATTGGTTTACCAGGCGATGATCTTTTCCGGTCTCAAGCAAATTATCAGACCTTGGGGGTCGTGCGCCCAGGATTGTGGCTCAGAGGCTAACGCTCCCTGATCTCCCAGGTATTTGGTGTATATCCGCAGTGCCTGCTCGGAGATAAAATCCTGCGGTGATTCGACCAGCTCGACCGCCCCTTCCAGCAGCACGGCCTGCAGCGGGCTGGGGTGCTGGCCATCCGGCTCGACCAGTAAGGCAGCACGCAGGTTGCTGCGCAGCTCTTTCACTTTGCGGGTGCCTTTGAATGAGCTGATCCAGGCAGACTCTCCATCCCACAGGAACCATAAGGGTACCAGGTGAGGTTGGTGCGTGTCAGTGTCAACGGTGGCGAACCTGCCGAGGACAGGCGCAGCCAATAATTCTGCGATGTGGGTTTCCTTATCGTTGGGCAAGGGGTAAATAGACCTCCAGCAGTTTGATGGGTAGTACGTTCATTGTAATCGGGATGGTGACGATCTCACCGGCTGGTAGTGCCTGCGGAGAAAATCCGTCCCTACCAGCCAGCCCGGTAATTGTAATCGATCCCTGATAAACTCCGGGAGCAAATCCGGTGGGATTCACGCTCACCAACAGGTCGCCCTGATTCACACCGCCCGATGTATTGAGCGTGATCCAGGGAGCGGAGGGAAGGACCTGCCAGTCCATATTGCCGCCACCGAAGTTGGCCACCAGTAATGGCTGTGGATCGATCTTGGGCAGGTTAAGGGCGGCGGTGAAGGTCAAGCTGGAAAGCCCAATCACCTGCAGCTTGGGCTCCTGATGGTAAAGTGGTTTCCCAGGGCCGCACATATCTGTGCCCCAGTCGCGCTCCTCGCCATCATAGAAGCCGTCGCCGTCGCTATCAGCGTCCTGCGGATCGCTACCATTCTCGAATTCGAGCAGGTTGATCAGTCCATCCAGGTCGGGATCGTCGCCGGGCAGGCTAACTCCATTCAGCCCTTCCCACTGGTCGGCCATGCCATCGAGATCATCATCTGCAGGATCGCCAAACAGGATGATAAATGACTCGCCGGTACTGATCGCTCCCTCGGAGGAGTAGGCATGCACCGTGATGCGGTAATATTGCCCAATGGTCAATCCAGTCAGGTTGAAGTTGAACTGTGGCCCAGGCAGAACGATCGGAGAGGGACCTTCGTCTGCGACGGTATCGACGTTGGCTTGCAAACAACGGGCGGGCTGGTAGTACAGCAAGTAACCGGCTGCCTCTCCAAAAAGTGGTGCGTCCCAACCGGTGCCCAGGACAATCCCATCGCTGAAGCCGTTCACATAGGTTGGCGGGCCAATCCGCTCAGG
>JAGDMX010000325.1 GCA_017860725.1 Chloroflexota bacterium
TTCTTCCCGTCCAAACGCGTTCATAAGGGAGATTTTCGCTCATCTGTAAGCAAGAGGTTTAAAATTCATCGATTTACCATAGCAGGCTTTCCAGCCCCAGGAACTTCGAGAATCCCCAAAATGTCAAACCCGCCGAGATAAGGACGATTAAATTATCATCCGGTTTTCGATCGCGGATGAAAGATACCGGCAAGCTTTCAACAAAACAAGCTACCAGGCAAGAAATTGTGCTTAAGATGAGTAACTGGCGATAGGAGGCTTCAATTGTAGTAATGAGTAGAGTCAGGATTACGCTGAATGAACTAAGGAAAAAGGCGAAAGACCCCGTAATTGTTTTTTGATCGTGCCAGGGAAGCTTCTGTTTCCCAAATGCACTTCCAGCAAGGCCCGCGATGCCGTCGCCAACAAGCCAGATCATTGTTGCATAAAGTGTAAGATACTTCGAACCAGAGATGATATAGATTAGAATGACGCCGATGACGGCAAAAGAAATGCGCTTCCCTATCAAAAAGAAGATGATAAAGTAAACCGCCGCAAAGAGGATAAACCAATTCCTCTCTAATAGCATCAGAGCGGAAACCATCAGCATTCCACCCAAAAAGTGGTATAGCTTGCGGGCATAAAAATTCCCAAAAATTCTATCAAATAGAAGCGCAGTCATAAGCTAAGTGCCAGAGAGGAGTGAAATTTGCGAACAAAGATTCGTATTGGGCTTCTCTCTCATTATCGCGCAAATATGTGAAAAGGGTTATGCCCCACTCGATCTACCGGGGGTGGATCGCATACCTGCAGGTGGCCTCGTTCAGCGCGGCGGCTGGTGACCGCCGTAACCTGCCAGAAAGAGAGACCCTGACGGCTATGCAGAGGTATCCTTTACTGCATACCGGTCAGAATGAATGGATCGAACTGAGCTCGGATGGCGCGCTGATGTGGGTTGGGTGCAGAAGTAGGATTTGTTTTAGAATGGCAACCCGCATTTTAAAATGCCGGAATGGAACCGGTTCGCTGCTTCCGGTGTATACTCTTACGAATGAAGCTCTCCGGAGAGAGCGCTCCTGGGGAGGTTCAACCGACTGACCTGCCCCAATCGAGCGTGGACCTGATCATGCGCGCCCGTCAAGGCGATGGCGTTGCCTGGGAGGTGCTGGTGCAGCAGTACCAGCAGCCAGCCTTCCGCCTCGCTTACTTGTTTCTTGAGGACTCCGATGAAGCTGAAGATGTTGCCCAGGAAACCTTCCTGCGGGCCTTCCAGGCGCTGGATCGATTTGATCTATCTCGACCTATGCTTCCCTGGATACTTAGTATTGCCGCCAATTTGGCACGGAACCGCCGCAGGTCAATCTGGCGATTTTTCGGAGTTGTCCAGCGGCTGGTGCGGGAAGAGCCCAGGTTGGTGAGCGGCGAAGTGGATGGGGCTGAGCAGCGATGGCAAACCCAATCGCTGTGGGATGCAGTCCAGCATCTGAAGCATAACGATCAGGAGGTAATTTATCTTCGTTTCTTTCTAGAGTTGTCAGTTGAAGAGACTGCTCAAACGATGGCTGTCGCCCCTGGTACGGTGAAATCACGTCTTAACCGGGCGCTGACGCGCTTGCGTGAGGTGATCGATCGAGATCACCCCGACTTGAAGGATAGCTGGACATGAACCATTCCAAAGACTCGCTCGAAGACCACCTTCGCGCATTCGCACAGGAATTGCCCTACCCGCCTACCCCGGATATTGCCTGGGCTGTCCGGCAAGAACTGGTAAAGGGGCAAAAAAGAGCTACCTGGCTTGGACCTGCCGCTTCTCGTAGGTGGATCGCGCTGGGGGTCGCCGCTTTACTCCTGGTCGTATTGGCAGGGGTGTTATTGGTTCCCGGTGTGCGTGCGACGGTGATCGAATTCCTGCAGATTGGCGTAATCCGAATCTTTGTACCTGAACCTGCCCTAACTCCAGCACCGACTATGTCTTCCATAACCTCGCCAGTGCATACGCCTGTCTTAACCCAAATTCTGACGCCATCACCAACCTCAGGGTACCTGATCTCTTTAAACGGTTTACAAGGCGAAACAACACTTGAGACTGCCATCCAGAAGGCCAGTTTTACCCTTCGACTGCCATCCTATCCAGAAAAATTGGGTAAGCCGGACCGAATTTTTATGCAGGATTTGGGTGGTGCAGTTGTAATCCTGGTTTGGACTAAAGCAGAGAATCCTGATGCAGCTGAATTAATCATATACCAGATCGCGCCGGGATCCTGGGCGGGAGAAAAAGGTAGTCCTCATATACTCGAACACACTCAGGTGAATGGGCAAGAGGCGGTCTGGGCTGAAGGTCCTCATGTGTTGGTTATGACGAATGGGGAGCTGAATTTTCGCCGCCTGATTGCTGGACATGTCTTGATTTGGGTTGAAAATGGCGTTACCTACCGGTTGGAGAGCAATTTCAGCCTTGAACAGGCGATTCGGATCGCCGAATCGCTTATTCCCATCCCTTGATTGGGAACCAAATCCCGCCGAGCGGTGTATATTGGATATACTCAGTCCATAATAAGAGGTGACTATTATGAAATCCAAAATCATCGCTTCCCTTTCGATTATCTTGGTTGTGCTCGCCTTAGCCGCGCCAGCTTTGGCAGGTGGGTGGGCCGTAATCACCCTGGAAAGGCTGCCTTCGGGTGTAGTTGTTGGGGTGCCGCTCACTGTGCGTTTTGCCGTGCGCCAGCATGGTAAAACCCTTCTGCCAGATCTGACACCCACGATTAGCGCACATAATGCGCAAAATGGTGACTCCTTCTCGATAGACGCTCGCCCTGTAAGCGGGTCCCTGGGGCGTTATGAGGCTGTTTTGACTTTTCCCTCTACAGGGACCTGGGAATGGACTGTTCAGGCTTTCACCATGGACCAACGAATGCCAGATCTTGTCGTTTCTGCTAATTCGCCCGTATCCCAGGCATTACCGAAGGAAGGCAGTCGACTGCCCATCATGATTGGTATAGTTGGATTGGTCATCGCGCTGGCAGCTTTGGGAGTGTCATTACGCACTAAAAGACGCTGGGTTCTTAGTCTGTTCGTGCTGGGTTTGATGGTTGGAGTTGCCGGGTTCGCTTTCACAGCTAGCAAAGCGGAGAAATCAAACGAACCAGTCATTGCCAGCCAAATAGCTTCTGATGTCGAAACTGGACAGACTTTGTTTATCGCTAAGGGCTGTCTGACTTGTCACGTCAACAATCGTGTCGAAAGCAAATACTACGATTTTCGTTCGGATATCGGTCCGAATCTGACGAGTTATAAAGGCAGTCCAGAGTTCCTGCGTATATGGCTTAAAAATCCGGCTTCGGTCCGCCCAAATACCGGGATGCCAAACCTGGAGCTTGATGCGGCAGAAATTGATGCACTCATCACTTTCTTGAGCGCTAAAGCTGATTAAGAAAATCAACCATACCAGTCGGGCCTCAAGCTGAACAAGTGGTTAAGGTAACGCCGCGTGCTGCTGATTGCATCCCACATTGTTGCCGGAAGCATGGAGTGGAACGCTTCCCACCTGGGCAGGTGTTGCAGCTTGGCCTTACGGTAGGCGAATACAGCTCCCGCCAGCCTGGAGCGAGTCACCTCGCGACTGCTCTCCGACGGCGGCTACGCGCCGGCCAATGTGCTCACCTGGATTATCGGGTTCAGGCCGAGGGTTGTCTTAATGAGTGTAAGTCACTTCTCGTATATTCCGCCGGTCGTACTCCAGGCTTTTCAAGACAGCGGTACTTCGCATATCATTGCGATCAGCGGTCTGACGTACTTGATATGTTCTTTCCAATCATAGCGAAAATTGTGAAAGCATTGGGGATATCAATTGAAATTTGATAAAATTACTCCATGAATAAAAAGGATATCTCAGACGGTGTCGTACACGAAGTACCTGCGGATTTGCGTGTTGCTTTAATTTCTGACCAGAAAGCGCTCGCAGCCTGGGAGGATCTTACACCGCTTGCTCGCAATGAATGGATCTGCTGGGTAATCTCTGTTAAAAAGCCGGAAACCAGAAAAGAACATGTTGAAAGAACACGTACGGAAATTAAGGAAGGAGTGCGCCGGCCTTGTTGTTGGTATGGCTGTATTCACCGCACAGATAAGCCGGTCAGCCCTTCAGTACAAAAAATTGTGCTAGATAAAAAACTTAAGCGAAAAGGGTATCGATAAGAATAAACTTATGAGAAAACTTATCATGTGGAATGTAATCTCGCTTGACGGATACTTCGAGGGTGAGAAGGCGTGGGACTTGGAGTTTCACGATCTTGCCTGGGGTAAAGAGCTTGAAAATTTTAGCATTGAACAGCTAAAGTCAGCCGACATGGTCATTTATGGCGAAAAAACATACCAAGGCATGGCCGAGTACTGGAGCAAGGCTGAGGGAGAAACAGCTGACTACATGAACAAAATACCAAAAGTCGTATGTTCGTCCACGCTCAAAACCGCCAATTGGAACAATACGATAATCATGAAAGACGCAGTAACCGAAATACCGAAACTCAAACAAGAAGGCGATGGAAATATGTTCGTTTTCGGGAGCGGTATTCTCTCGAAATCTCTCATGAAAGCAAACCTCTTCGATGAATACCGTCTGTGCGTCGTTCCTGTTTTCTTGGGCAAAGGCAGACGCTTGTTCAGTAAAGGCCTGCCTTTTCAAAAACTAAAGCTCCTCGAAGCACGGTCGCTCTCTACTGGTGGAGTCGTTTTGAGGTACGCTCCGGTTCCAAATTAGAATCTAGCTAGAATTATGAAGAATAAAGCACTGACTGCACTAGAACCTCTTATCGGTCAATGGGAATACACAATGTACAACGCTTGGTTCCTGGAGAGCATGGATACTAAAGTCAAGGGATTTACCACTATTGAGCGACTGCATAACTCTTTTGTAATAATCCGTAGTAGCAACGCTGACAAAAAGCCAGAAGACATCTGGGTTATCGGCTATAGTGATCCGCAAAAAAAGTATCAAATGTTTTATTACGATCAGCGCGGTGTGGCCCGTATATTCAACATGACATTTGTTGGCAAAAGACTGTTTTTCTGGAGAGAAGATGAGGACTTCTACCAGCGCATGACTATCGACATCAAATCCGATGGTTTGCATTCAGTTGCTGAGGCATCTGAAGACAAAGGTAAAACATGGAGAAAAGATTTAGAAATGACATATAAGAGGCTTAAGTAAGAGGCTGTTGGGGGTTTGCTAAAATAAGAGTAACGATTATGAAATCTAAAAAATCTGCATTACTACGAATGGACAATGTCGGCATCGTGGTTGAATCCCTCGATGAGACCATCTCTTTTTTCGCCGAGCTTGGCCTGAAGCTCGAAGGGCGAGCCACGGTCGAAGGAGAATGGGCCGGGCGCGTCACCGGACTAGGCCACCAGCGCGTCGAGATAGCCATGATGGTCACCCCCGATGGACATAGCCGGCTAGAGATCTCCCGATTTCTCACCCCGCCTGTAGTCGCCGATCACCGAAACGCCCCAGTGAACGCTCTCGGCTACCTACGCGTCATGTTCACCGTTGCCGACATCGACGAGATGCTCGCCAGGCTCCGCAAACGTGGCGCTCAGCTCGTCGGCGAAGTGATTCAGTACGAGGACTCGTATCGGCTCTGCTACATCCGCGGACCCGAAGGGCTTCTCATTGGGCTGGCAGAACAACTCAGTAATAAATGAGTAGCGGAAGTTTTGGGAAATTTTAATCTAAAGAATTTGCCAAAGAAAATATAGAGAAATTTAAATATATTTGTTGCTCTCGACATACTTTTTGAAATTGTCCAAGATCGCTTGCCAGCCAGAGCGCTGCATCTCATCTGGATTTTCATTTTC
>JAGDMX010000326.1 GCA_017860725.1 Chloroflexota bacterium
AAGGAGGTCCCTATGCCTGGTCGAGTCAAAGACTGGATGAGCAGCCCGGTGGTGGTTGTAGACGCTGACAGCAGCGTCTCTTACGCCTTGACGCTGATGCGCCGTCGGAATATTCACAGCCTGGTAGTGGTGTTGACGGGTAAAAATGCCCCGGTTTACGGCATCCTGACCACGACCGATATCCGCGATAAGATCATCATACCCGAGCGCAACCCGGCAGAAACGCGTGTGCGCGAGGTGATGACTTCGCCGTTGGTGCTGGGCAATCCGCAATGGTCGCTGCGGGAGTGCTCGCTGAAAATGCAAGAGACCGGTATCCACCATATGCCGGTAGCCGACGAGTACGGCACGCTGGTAGGCATGATCTCGGTGACTGACATTTTTCGCGCGGCCGAAGAGATTGGGTGGGGAGTAGTTAAATAGCCTTTTAATAGAGAAATGGTATAATTTACGCCGTGAATTTACCGAAGGTATTTTATTGTCGAATAACGCCGGGTTAATCCCGGTGTTGTTTTGCGTGTGCACAAACACAGAGGATCTTGAATGGAAAAACAGGAGTACCTGGATTTATACTACCAGATGGTCATGATCCGCCTGCTCGAAGAACAGGCAGCGCAGCTCTACCAGCAAGGCAAGATCGGCGGCTTCCTTCACCTTTACATCGGGCAGGAAGCCGTCAGCACCGGCTTGATCTCTGTCCGCGAGCCGCGCGACCGGGTGATCACAGCCTACCGCGATCACGGGGTTGCCATCAACTGCGGCATTCCAGCCACTGAGGTCATGGCTGAGCTGCTGGGCAAGGCAACCGGCTGCTCGCAGGGCAAGGGCGGTTCCATGCACATGGCCGATGTCAAGAAGAATTTCTGGGGCGGTCATGCCATTGTTGGCGCCCACCTGCCCATCGCCAGCGGCCTGGCGCTGGGAGATAAATACGCCGGAAATGATAACGTAACGATCTGCATGTTCGGTGATGGCGCCACGAATATCGGCTATTTCCACGAGGCGCTCAACCTGTCAAAAGTCTGGAATCTGCGTGTGCTGTGGGTTTGCGAGAACAACCAGTATGGCATGGGAACAGCCGTCGAGCGCGCCTCCGCCGTTTCTGAGATCCGGCAGAAGGCCGAGGGTTACTGCATCCCAAACAGCCGGGTTGACGGCATGGATATCCTGGCAGTGCGCCAGGCTGCGTCGCAGGCATTCGAGTTTATCCGCAAAGAAAGCACGCCGTATTTCCTGGAAATCATGACATACCGCTACAGAGGTCACTCTATGGGCGATCCGGAACGCTACCGGGCGTCGGAAGAGGTACGCAAGTGGCAGGAGAACGACGCCATCGGGATTTATGCTCGCCACCTGCTGGATGACAAGATTGCCTCGCAGGAAGAGCTGGATCAGCTGGATGCGCTGGTTGAGGCGGAGGTGGCTGAAGCCGTGCGCTTCGCCGAGGAAAGCCCCGAGCCCGCTCCCGAAGCGCTTTACGAACATATCTACGTTGATCAACAATTTGGAATTATCACCTGATCGGTTTTTGGGTGCATTCATCTCACTGAGGTTAAAATGGCACGAATTACGATGCGCGAAGCCATCTCCCAGGCTCTATGGGAGGAAATGGAGCGCGATCCATCCGTTTTTATTTTGGGCGAAGAGGTCGGAGTATGGGGCGGTACCTACGCCGTAACCAAAGGATTCTACGATCATTTTGGACCCGATCGCGTGCGTGATACTCCGATCGCTGAAGCTGCCATCATCGGTGCAACGATCGGCGCAGCTCTGACCGGCTTGCGCCCCGTGGCCGAATTGATGACAATCAATTTCGCCTTCTCTGCGATGGACCATATCGTCAACGAAGCTGCCAAGCTGCATTACATGTTCAGCGGGCAGTTCGTGATGCCGATGGTCATACGCGCCGTGGGCGGTGGGGGCAGGCAGCTGGGCGCTACACATTCTCAGACCCCGGACGCGGTTTTTGCGCATTTTCCTGGCCTGGTGGTGGTTGCCCCTGGTACGCCGGAAGATGCCAAGGGTATGCTGAAATCTGCCATCCGCTCCAGCGACCCGGTGTTGTTTATCGAGCATGCCACGCTCTACCAGGTACGCGGCGAGGTGCCTGAGGGCGATAACCTTGTTCCCCTGGGCAAGTCCAAGATCCAGCGCCCCGGTAGCGATGTTACGATCATCACCTACAGCAAGATGCTGGAAATCTCCACCAAGGCGGCGGATCAGTTAGCCAAAGAGGGGATTGAAGCGGAGATCGTGGATCTGCGCTCGCTGCGCCCATTGGATATGGATCCGGTTATTGCCTCTTTCAAGAAAACGAATCGCGCCGTAGTTGTTGAAGAAGGCTGGCGCTCTTATGGTGTTGGCTCGGAGGTCGTAGCGCGCATTTATGAGCAGGCTTTTGATTACGTCGATACGCCTGTCAGGCGCGTGGCACAGAAAGAAGTTCCATTGCCCTATAACCGCAATCTCGAACAGATGGCCCTGCCTCAAGTAGATGACGTTATCCGGGCGGTAAAGGAGGTGCTGTGATGCCTCAAATCGTCAATATGCCCAAGCTGGGTTTTGACATGGCAGAGGGAACTTTGGTTCGCTGGGTGGTTCAGGAAGGGGAAGCGATCGCCAAGGGTAGTGTGCTGGCCGAAATCGAGACCGATAAAGCCACAGTTGAGGTCGAATCAACTTTCGATGGCATCGTTGCCAGTCACCTGGTTAATACGGGTGATATTGTGCCGGTAAACACGCCCATCGCGGTCATCGCCGCGCCAGGCGAAAAAGTGGAGGCTGTTGATCTGCCGGTAGAAAAAACAACCCCTCCAGCATCTGAAGAAATGCAGGCTGAAACCCCCACGGTTGAAAAGGATATAGTTAAGGATGCAGGTGCCGAAGAAGGTAATTTGCCTGGTGGGGTAAAAGCCTCGCCACTGGCGCGCCGCATGGCGCTCGAGCGCGGCATCGATCTGCGTCTCATCCCGGGCTCTGGACCCGGAGGGCGCGTGACAAAGAAAGATGTTGAATCATACGTGCAACTCCCGGCGGCTCCCCCGGAGATTGCCCCTGCCCGCCCGGATGCGCCTCCTGCCCCGGTCCTACCGGCTGCCTCTCCTGCTTTGCAGGATGAGGTGATCCCGCTCAACCGCTTACGCGCCATCATTGGCAGGCGCATGGTAGAAGCCAAGCAGCAAGTGCCGCATTTCTATGTCACCCACGAATACGACATGGCAAGTGTGATGGGCTTGCGCCAGCAGGTAAATGCGCTGTTGCCCGACGATGAAAAAACATCTATCAACGATTATCTCGTCAGAGCGGTTGCCCTGGCGCTGCGCGAGTTCCCCAATTTGAATGCCTCTCTGGCAGGCGACCAGGTAGTGCGCCATGGGGCGGTGAATATCGGTATCGCCGTGGCGGTGGAAGGTGGCTTGCTCACCGTTGTCTGCAAGGATGCGGATCGCAAGTCTATCCGTCATATTTCGGGTGAAGTGCGCCTCATGGTTGCCCGAGCCAGGGATGGCAAGGTCCGTCCGGATGATATTGAGGGTTCTACCTTTTCCATTAGCAATCTAGGGATGTTCGATGTGGAGCACTTTATAGCCATCATCAATCCCCCCGAAGCTGCCATCCTGGCGCTGGGTTCGGTGCGCGAGCTGCCCGTGGTGAAGGATGGTGAGGTGGTGCCAGGGCTGCGCATGAAGGCTACCCTCTCCGTGGACCATCGTGTGAGCGATGGGGCGGAGGCTGCCCGGTTTTTGCAGGCGATTGGCAGGATGGTTGAGCAGCCAATGCTGTTGTTAATTTAAAGCAGGAAGGTTCAAATATGTCCAGCGCCGCATACGAGCTCGGTTACCTCAAAGCTGGCGTGGAGCTATTAGACAGCTACCTGCAATCCAATGATCTTTATTGGGCAATAGCGGCAAGCCCACCTCCCGGTGAGCCCGCTTATCGCCAGCTCACCCTGGGGGGCTTGTTGTTGAATTGGCAGCGTTTGCAGGCTCGCTCCTTACCTCACGACATGGAAATTCCGAGCCAGGAAACTGTGACCAGGCTCAAGGAAGCCATATCGCACCGTCCGGTAGCCTGGGAGCGCAAAGCGTCTCGCGAGTTCGGATCGCGATTGAAGATGTGGGGGAATTTTCTCAATGAGTATCGTGAAG
>JAGDMX010000327.1 GCA_017860725.1 Chloroflexota bacterium
TTGAAAACCTCCGGGAGAAAGGTAAGACGGTCGACTTTCTTGTTTTTGAAAACGAAGGGCACGATGTCCTCAAGTACGAGAACCGGGTGACCTGTTACAACAAGATAACCGATTTCTTTAAGCAATATCTAAAACCGTAGTCATGGATTACGAATGGCAAAAGGCTCAGCCTGGCGATCTGGCCCAACTTGTCGGGCTGAGCCATAAGAATTTTATTATCCGGCTAACCCCTGGTGATCGCCTCCAAACTCACCGGGGGATTCTTTATCACGATGATCTGATCGGCATCCCTTGGGGAAGCGAGGTCTCCAGCCATTTGGGAAGCTCTTTCTTCCTGCTTCAACCAGCCCTATCCGATCTTATCAAGGAAACTAAACGCACGACCCAAATCATCTTTCCGAAAGACATCGGTTTTATCTTGATCACAATGGGGATTGGACCAGGGTCGCGGGTTCTGGAAGCTGGTACCGGTAGCGGGGCGATGACTACCGCCCTGGCTTTTGCGGTCGGCGAGCAAGGTCATGTGACAACATATGAACTCAGACCGGAAATGCAGCAATTAGCCCAAAAAAATCTTTCCAGATTAGGTCTCCAAGACCGAGTCACATTTATCCTGCGCGATATTGGAGATGGGTTCAATGAGCGAGGTGTAGATGCCCTGTTTATGGATATCCCCCGCCCAGAAGATTACATCCCCCAGGTTCGAACCACGCTTAAACCGGGTGGTTTTTTTGGGTGCATCGTCCCAACCGTCAATCAGATAGAACGGCTGCTGAATGCGCTGCAAAGGGAAGATTTTGCATTCGTAGAAATCTGTGAGATCATGCTGCGGTATTACAAACCAACCGCCGAGCGTCTGCGTCCAACTGACCGAATGGTAGCACATACTGGTTACCTTGTATTTGCCCGGCCGATTATCACATCTGGCAAGGCTCTTGAACCCAAAACGCTCGATGATGAGCTCAGCTAACACCGCTTTTCCCCACAAATCTCACTGGCAGCCATCCCATGAATCATCCACCTGATTTGACCAGCGAGATGATCGCCAGATTACTTCAGGAATCTCTTCAGGCAAAGCCAAAGAATCCCGGATATATCATTCATTTCCCACCAGGATTTCTTCCCGAGCCGCCTCGCCCGGCTGCAGTTCTCGTGCCCTTTTTGCGTAAGGGTGATGTCTGGCATGTACTTTTCACCAGGCGGACCGCCTCGCTGCCAGAACACAGTGGTCAGGTCGCTTTTCCTGGAGGCAGGTCCGATCCGGATGATGGTACGCCCGAAAAAACCGCTCTACGAGAGGCGCAGGAAGAAATTAATTTGGACGGCAGTCAAGTCCAGTTGTTAGGCAAGTTAAAAGAACTACGCACAATCACCAATTATTGCATCACCCCTGTAGTCGGAGTGATCCCCTGGCCTTATGAATTTAAATTGGCTGCCAACGAAGTAAGCCGAGTCTTTACTATTCCCCTTCTGTGGCTCGCAGATCCTGCAAATCACTATCTCCAATCCCGTGAGCTGCCCCCACCTTACTCCCCAGTGCCCGTTATCTATTTTAAGAAATATGACAACGAGCTGCTCTGGGGAGTAAGTGCTCAAATTACGCTTGATTTATTAGAAGCCCTGGAACTGATCTGAATCAGACCGGAACTATTCTTCCCCTTCACCTTCTTCTTCACGCTTACCACGTTCAACAAGCTCAGGTTCAGAAGGTGCAAATGCGGCTTCTTCGACTTCTTCAACCGGCTCTATGACCGGAGCGGTGACAACCGCAATGATCTCATCTGGATTGTCTAATACTTCCACACCTTTTGGTAAGGTAAGGTCACGTACATAGAAAGCACTTCCAATTTCGTTCAATCCGCTGATATCAACTTCGATCCGCTCTGGTAAACTCATCGGCAAGCTTTCAACTTCAAGCCGCTCCAGGTTGGAGACAAGTATCCCGAAATAGGTGTCTACCGCGGGCGCCTCCCCAACCAGGTAAACAGCAACTTTGGCGCGTACTTTCTCAGTAAGTGAGACTGCCTGAAAATCGACATGCCGGATTGAACCCAAAACCGGATGACGTTGTTTCTCCCGCACCAGGGTGTAATGTTTTACGCCATCTACATCCAGAACGATCAGAGCTGATGAAGCGGCTCTCTCCAGCGTCCGGCTGGCTTCTCTCATATCCAGAGAGATCGGGAATGATCCAATATGCCGTCCGTAAATGACTGCGGGGAGAACCCCGGCTCTCCGCAGAGCTTTTACCTGTTTGCCGATGACGTCACGTTTACTTGCTTTCAGTGTAATTTCTTCCATGAAATCCTTCCTCGGAACGCCTCTCACCGGTCTGGTGAACCCCAGCCAGCTACCATCGTTCCATTGAGATATGACTGGTCTTACCCAGTTTAATAAAAGCGTGCTCTAAGGCGGCACACATTTTAGCTGGTTTAGATCTTAACGTCAAGTAGTTCTGCTCCTTCTTACAGGGCTTTCTTAAAGTCGGGAGAAGGGTAGACATAAACGACCTTCATCGGTAAATTGGGAGTGCGAACAACCAAAACCGAGGAAGGTCAAGATGGAGTCTAACACAAGCCACCCCAAACGCGATTGCATAACCCAGGCGACAGGATTTATTTTTGACATCGGCAGCCTATATGCTTACTTTGTCAGGCTCACAGATCCCAGGAAGCGGCGAGGGTTGCGCTACAGCTTAGCCAACCTTCTGGCGCTCGTCATTCTGGCCAAGTTATGCGGACAGGACAAGCCATATGCCATTGCGGATTGGGTGAAAAACCGGAGTGAACTTCTGATCGAAGCCTTGCAGTTGAAGCGGCCTAGCCTGCCTCATCACAGCACCTATCGCCGCATACTAGAGAGCAGTGTGGACGGAGAAGAATTCGAGCAGCTCTTGCATGATTTCATGAGCCAGCTTCCCCAGATGGGTCAAAGCGTGGTGATCGCTGTGGATGGGAAAAGTGTGCGCGGGACGATCACTGCCGAAGACCCGTTTGGATTACATCTACTGGCGGCATATCTACCCGGGGAAGGAGTGGTTTTGATGCAGATGGTGGTCGAAAAGGACAAGGAGAACGAGATTATGGTCGCCCCAAAGCTGCTCAGGTGCCTGGATTTACGCAACAAAGTGGTGGTCGCCGATGCGATGCACACCCAGCGCAGCCTATCGATCCAGATCATGGAAGCAGGGGGTGACTACGTGTGGATCGTCAAGGATAATCAGCCGATGACCCGTCAAGCGATTGAGCAGTTATTTGCCCCAGAAGCACCCGTTCCAGGTCTGGGTTGCCCGCCGATGGACTTCCAACAGGCGCGAACGGTCAACAAAGCGCATGGACGTCTGGAAGAGCGGACCATCACGGTCAGTAGCCTCCTGAAGGATTACTTGGATTGGCCGGGTGTGGCGCAAGTATTCAAGCTGGAACGGCGCTTTACCCATCTGGCAACCGGAGAAGTGGAGCAAGAAGTGCGCTATGGCTTGACGAGTTTGTCCAGCCAAAATGCCAGTCCGGAACGGCTGTTGGCAATCGTGCGCAGTGGATGGGGGATTGAAAATGGCTTGCACTACCGCCGGGATGTTACCTTCCATGAAGATGCAACCCGCATGACCCGCAAGACTACAGGCAGAGCCATGGCAACGATCAATAACTTGGTCTCCAGCCTGTTGGCGATCCATGGCTTTCGCAATTTCGCTCAAGCTAGACGTTTCTTCGATGCCCATCCTCTGCAAGCTTTAGCCGTCGTATTAGGACTTTAAGAAAGCCGTGAGGCCTTCTGTGTCATTTCCTTGCCAGTCAGGTTCGCATCTGCTATAATCGCCGCTACCCAGGGCGCGTAGCTCAGCTGGTTAGAGTGCACGGTTCACATCCGTGAGGTCGTGGGTTCGAGTCCCTCCGCGCCCATATTGTAGCGATTGAAAGTTAGCGGATAGCCTTCAGCGATAGCTGTGGGCTTTTTTGTTTCTATGCCATTCGCGAGAATCATTGCGCGATCGTGATTCTAATTAGTATTGAGCCTCGCCCACCCCAAATCCTGGAATAGGTCTTAACTGCAAAAGTTTTATCAGCCGTGGTGGCTGATAAAACTTTTGCATC
Source organism: Chloroflexota bacterium (assembly GCA_017860725.1). Classification (GTDB taxonomy): domain Bacteria; phylum Chloroflexota; class Anaerolineae; order Anaerolineales; family UBA4823; genus CTSoil-045. The sequence continues at coordinate 4,095 of JAGDMX010000327.1, forward strand.
CTTCGACTGATATTCGATTGGCTAACTAGCCGGTAA
>JAGDMX010000048.1 GCA_017860725.1 Chloroflexota bacterium
GCCTGGCTCGACGCGCGTGATAATCAGCATATTGGCCAGGATCATCAGCAGGCCGGTCAGGAATCGCCGCCACGCCAGCTTGGGTTGGATGGCATCCTGAGACAGGGAGACACCTCGCCACAACAGCCAGACTTCAACCAGGATGGTCACCACCACAAAGTGATTCAATTCCCGTAGCCCGGTAAAGAAGGTGATCCCCTGGCTGTCCAGCAGAATCTTGGTTGCCAGGAGAAAACCGAGCACCAACCCGGCATAAAGGATGATCTGGCTGAGCGACTTCACCAATCGGGTCGCATACAGCGGCTGCGCAAGCAGGTATGCCAGGAACATCAGCCCGCAGAAGACCACGCCTGTTTTTGTCCGATCCAGGTCAACATTCATCAAAAAGGTTTGGTACCACAACCCCACCCAGATGACTTCCCCCACCACCAATAACAAGGCGGCTGTCAGCTGTGTCAGGCGGATGAAACCCAGCGGGTTGCGAATTCCCTTGGTGAGGCTCATACCAACCCTCCCCCCGGGGATCGCGAGAAAGGCAGGTGCGCCGTCTGGACCCCAGATATCTTGGGTGGAGCCTGAGTCTCAAAAGAAACCAGAGTCATGCGCCAGCCCTTGTTTTTCAAGCGCACGATGGTCTCGACCAAAGCCGGGTACACAATTCCACTGACGATCATCAGGCTGGCCCCGTACGGCATCCGCATCGCTTCCGCCCGCAGAAAGCGGTCGAAAGGTGCAGAAGCAAACATGGTCACACCTGCCAGGGCGGTCAACAGGTGGGCGAGCTGCCCTGGAGAGCGACCCGGCGGCACCCGGAAAGGACGGTCGGCGTGCGCCAGGCAGCCGTTCGAGACCAGCCCGACTTGATAGCCATCCTGCAGGCCGCGCTGGACAATGGTTGCGGTCACGCCCAGGATATATTCCAGCAAATCCGGCTGTATGCCTTCCCAGTAATTCACCATCGTCGAGACATTCAAGCACACCACCATCACCCGGGTCGAAACCGGCTGGTACACTTTGACCTGCAGTTCACCCATCCGGGCGGTATAAAGCCAGTGCACGCGGCGAAAATCGTCGGTGGGCTGGTAGTCTCGCACACCCATCACCAGGTTCGGATCTTCATATAACTGGCGGCGGGTTCGCCGTTCTCCCAATGGATCGTCGGAAGGCAGCCTCAGAGCCTGGGCAGGTAGCTGTTGGGGGAATACGGTCACATATTCGATCTGATCCTCGTCTACTGTGTGCGTGTCGAACAAGCCAAACAGGTCGCCAGACTCCAGCCTGGGCGGTCCAATCGGATAGACCCCCCGCTTGCGAAGATAAAGATTGTAATGATAGCGCTTGCGCTCAAACCAGCGCAGGCTGAAGAAGTTAATCAGCACACCGATATCGGAGAGATGGGTAGGCTGCAGCACACCCTCTTCACGCGGCGCAACCGCCAGGGCGACCGGGTCATCGACCTCCAGCCAGGAAAGGGGCAGGAACTTGCGATTTTCTACTTCCACCAGGAGCGGGATTTGCTCGCCCGGGAAGCCGCGCCGGTAGATCAAGCGCCGGCGGTAGATCACCCCCCGCAGAGCCTGGCGCTGCCACCAGCGCGCCAGCAGGCTGAACAAAACCAGCACCACCGCCGCCCCGGACAGGATCGGGATTCTAAAAAACATCCCGGCTAAAAACACGAAAAACAGGAAGACCCACCAGGCAGAGATCATTCCACTTTCCTGTTCGATTTCCGCTGCTGCTGCTTCATTCGCCGCCCGGCTTCCGCCACTTGCGCCCAGGCGGCCTCGACTTCGCTCAGCTCCTGCTCGCTCTCCGGAAGCTCCCCATAGCGCACCAGCAGGTAGGCCCGGGTGATCGCTTCCAGGTCGTGCCGGTTATCTGGAAAAAGTCTTTGCATAGCCGGTAAAAATTCCAGCGGCGTTTGCGCCTCCGGGCGCGGCAGCCCCAGATCCAGGCACAGTTTCATTAAATGAGCGTATATTTTCCGGATGCGCGCTTCCGCCAGCAATCGCGACACCGATGCGCTTCCCAGGTTGATTCCGAATCGCTCCCCAATCGACCGTAAGCCCGCTCGCAGCGATTTAATCAGATCAGACTCTTCCAGCGTCTCCGTTTCAAAGAGACTCATTCCACGCCGTCGCAGCACCCTTCCCCCAAAGGAGATCATCAGCAGGATCAGTCCCAGCAGGATGATCCCCCACAGCAATACCGGCCGTGGGATCGATAACCGGATCCCAAGCTCCAGGTTAATGCGGGATAGTAAGCGCTCAACGGCTCCCTGGATGGCGGAAAGGATCCCCATGATCTGGTTGGCGAGGGCGGGAAACTGTTCCAGCAGCCGGGCCAGGTAGGGGGCTAATTCCAGCAAGATCACCAAAACCGGCAGGAAGATAATCGAGCCAACGATCACAAACAGGCGCAGCCCCCCCAGCAGCAGCGCTACCAGCCAGCCGGCAACTTTCCATTGCATGACCAGCGAAAGAATGAATCCCAGGCCAACGATCCCGATAACCGACAAGAGAATCCCCAGGAACCAGCTGCGCGTAAAAGGGATCAGCCGGCTGCCGCGCACAAACTGGTAGCTGTAAATCCTGGCTGTGCTTAACGCCAGCAAACCACAGCCGATGAACAGGTAAATTGCCCCAACCGGAGATTCGCCGGTCAGCGGAGAGACCAGGCAGTAGGCTCCCATCCAAAAAATACCGGTCCCCAGGCGGCTTCTCACCACGCTGTATTCAAACGGTTGGTCCGCCAGGGAGACGCCCCGCCACACCAGCCAGAGGATCGCAATGATCAGGAGGAACTCGGTCGGGTAAGCCATCCCGACCTGGTTCAGCGCGCTAACCAGGCGCTGCCCGACCGCCGCCAGGCCGGTACCATCACCCAGATCCAGAAACACACGGGCGCCAATATAAATTGCGATCAGCAGCCAGGCGACCATCACCCCCCGGCGGATCGAAGGTTTGATCATCCAGGTCACCATCAACCGGTTGAGCAGGTAGGAAATGGAGACAATCACCATCAATCCTGCCCAGGCTTGCCAAAAAGAGACAGACAGGCCGGAGAGGGTGATGATCCGCAGCCACAGCGCCGCACTGGCGGTTTCCATCCCCAACAGGGCCAGCGCCGCCACTTCCTGCCAGGCCGACCAACGCGGCAGCTCCGACAAACCTGCAGTGCTGTGAGGCAGTGAGATCTCGCTCATAAGATTGGATAAGGGCGGTGCACCGTGGTGATCCCCGGCATATATGGCGGTTGCTCCTCCGCCAGCGACAGCAGGGTGATCTGGCGCTCGTGGCGTTTCAGGCGCAGCAGGGTCTCGGCTAATTCCGGGGTGGTTGTGGCGGAGATGACCACCAGCGTCGCGCCATAGGGCACCCGCGGCGCTTCGCGGAGCAGGAAGTTCTCGAATGATCCCATGGAGATCGAGGTTACGCCTGCTAATGCAGTCAGCAAAGTTGCCAGCTGCCTGGGCAGCCGGCCCGGCGGGATGCGGAACGGTTGATCCGAGTTGGTCAGGCAACCGTTCGAGATCAATCCCACCCGGTAGCCGGCCTGGATACCCAGGGATGCCAAAGTGGCTGTCACGCTGATGAGCTGTTCCAGCAGCTCAGGATAGACGCCTTCCCAATACCGGGCAGAAGTGGAGACATTTAAGCACAGCATCAGAACCATCGAGGTGGTCGGCTGGAGCAGCTTCACCTGGAGCTGGCCGGTATGCGCCGTCGCCGGCCAGTGCACCCGGCGAAAGCTGTCCTCCGGGTGATAATCCCGCACGCCAACCGGGCGGTTGGGATCTTCGAATAATTTGCGGCGGGCTTTGGCTTCCCCAAATGGACCTTCGGCCGCCAGTCGAAGCTGCTCCGCAGGAAGTAAGGCCGGGTAGACGGTCACTTGATCGATCAGGTTTAGATCGCTGAGGCGCGCGTGAATGCCAAATAAGTCGCCCGAGCTGAGCATCAAAGGTCCGACGCTGTACATGCCCCGCTTTCGAAATGCGAGCGTGTAGGAACGGCGTACCTTGCCATACCAGCGCAGGCTGAAGATGTGCGTGAGATAGCCATGATCCACCAGGTGGCTGGGTGAGAGGATTTCCAGGTCGTCGGGACCGACCGCTTTGGGCCAGCTATCCGAAGCTCGCAGCCAGGAGAGCGGCAGCCATTTGCGGTTTTCGATGTCCAGCGACAGCTCTACCTTTTCCCCCGGAAACGCCCGCGTGTAATAAAATTTTCGCCGGTACACCACCCGGTCCAGGGAGTGCCTCTGCCACCCATCGGTGATTAAGACGACGACGGTCAATGTCGTGGCAAATACCACCAGCATCGAGTTCCGTGAGATAGCCCCCAGCATAAAGGCGATTGCCAAAATCGATAGCCACCGCCGGATGGTCAAGTCAGTTCTCCACAGGCACCGCGACCGTGTCTACAATGCTGGCAACCAGCTCCTCCGGCTGGCGGCCGCGCAGCTGCGCTTGCGGAGAGATCATCAAGCGATGAGTCAGCACATGCGGCGCCAGGGCTTTTACGTCATCCGGAAGCACATATTCCCGACCCTGGATGCCCGCCCAGGCCTGCGACGCCTGGTAGAGCGACAGGGTTGCCCGCGGGCTGGCGCCTAGCTCAATCTCGGGGTGCTTGCGAGTCGCCCTGGCAACCTGGACGATATAATTCTGCACCGAAGCTTCCACCCGGATTTGCTTGCGCTCCTGCTGTAGCTGCATGATTTCTTCAGCGCTGGCGACCGCTTGCAGATCGGGGAGTGGATCGGCAATCCGAAAGCGCTCCAGGATGGCGTTCTCTTCGGCTTCGTCCGGGTACCCGATCTGGATGCGCATGAGGAAACGGTCGATCTGCGCCTCGGGCAGGGGAAAGGTGCCTTCGAGCTCGACCGGGTTTTGAGTCGCCATCACCAGAAACGGGCGCGGCAGTCGATGCGTCACACCATCGATCGTCACCTGCCGTTCCTGCATGGCTTCTAACAGCGCCGACTGGGTGCGCGGGGTAGCGCGGTTGATCTCATCCGCCAGGACGATCTGGCTCATCACCGGTCCAGGGCGGAACTCGAATTCTTGTTTTTTCTGGTTGAACCAGTTCAAGCCGGTCACGTCGGAGGGTAAAAGATCGGGGGTAAACTGGATCCGGCGAAATCCACAGCCCAGTGAAGCGGCCAGGCAGCGCGCCAGGGTGGTTTTGCCAATCCCTGGGACATCCTCCAGCAGAAGATGACCTTCACACAGGACGGCTGCCAGGGTCAGGTCGATGACTTCGTCCTTGCCAACAATCACTTTTTGGATATTCTCACGCAGGCGTCGGGCGGTCTCAGAGATCATAAGTACCTCAGCTTCAGTGCATCAGAAAGATAGAATGACCTTCATTAGTTTACCAGATGCGTCGACCGTTGGATAATGATATTACACAACCTGGGCAGCTAAGGTTCATCTCCCCACAGCCCGCTGAGCCCCCTCGATCGCCAGGGCGGTCACCCGAAGAAGAATTCCGCCCCCGTGAGTAAGGTATAATCCATCCCATGACCTCAATCGTCGCCCTGGATATTGAAACGACCGGACTGGATCCGGAGCGCGATTCGATTATAGAAATTGGCGCCGTGCGCTTCGACGGCAAACGAGTAGAGGGGGAATGGGAATCCCTGATCAATCCGGGTAAGCGCATTCCCCCCTTTATCACCCAGCTGACCGGCATCAATGATCAGATGGTGATTCACGCGCCTCCCATCCAGGCGGTATTGGGAGACCTGGCTCGTTTCGCCGGTGAGGCGCCCATCCTGGGGCACAGCGTACGCTTCGACCTGTCATTCCTGCGCCGCCAAAACATCTTGCGCCGCAACGATATCCTGGATACCTACGAGCTGGCCTCGGTGCTGCTGCCTACCGCAGGGCGCTATAACCTGAAGGCCTTGGCGCAGATACTGGGTATTCCGCACATGAATGCCCATCGCGCCCTGGCTGATGCACACGCTACCCGTCTGATCTATCTTCGACTATACGAAGAAGCCCTGGAGATGCCGCTCAACCTGCTGGCCGAAATCCTGAGGCTGAGCGATAGCGTGGAAGATTGGGCTGGCTACGGACCGCTGCACCTGGCGATGCGCGCCCGCACCCGTGAGGTGGTGACCGCCGAGTCGGTCAGGCATTTCTACGGCGGCCCCTTATTTGCTGAACGCAGTGATTACCCACTGCCGGTGCTGCAACCGATTGGCGATCCAATCGCCTTGGATACCGACGAAGTCGCCTCCGTGCTGGAACAAGGAGGCTTGTTCTCGAAGTATTTCGCCAGCTATGAATACCGCACCGAGCAAGTCGCGATGCTGCGGGCGGTCGCCGATTCGCTTTCCTCTCACCGTCACCTGATGGTGGAAGCCGGCACCGGCACCGGTAAAAGTATGGCTTATCTGATTCCTGCCGCATTGTGGGCGCTGAAAAACAACCGCCGGGTCGTGATTTCCACCAACACCATCAATCTGCAGGAGCAGTTAATCAATAAAGATATCCCCGACCTGACCGCCGTGCTGGGGGTCGACCTGCGGGCCGTGGTCTTAAAGGGTCGATCGAACTATATGTGCCCGCGGCGAGTGGAGAGCCTGCGCAAGCGCGGGCCCGATACCCCCGACGAGCTGCGCGTGCTCTCGAAAATCCTGGTCTGGCTGCAGGAAACTCGCAGCGGGGACCGCAACGAGATCAACCTCAACGGTCCCTCCGAACGGCAGGCCTGGATGCGATTGTCGGCAGAAGATGAGTTTTGCACGGCAGATAATTGTCTCAAGCGCACCGGCGGTGTGTGCCCCTTCTACCGCGCTCGTCAGGCTGCGCAAAATGCCCACCTGCTGGTCGTAAATCATGCGCTGCTGCTGGCCGATGTGGCCTCCGGCAACAAAGTGCTGCCGGAGTACGATTACTTGATCGTCGATGAGGCTCACCACCTGGAGGATGCCACAACCAATGCCTTGAGCTTCGTCCTCACTCAAAGTGATGTCACCAGGTTACTGCGCGAGCTTGGCGGGGAAGAATCCGGCGTTTTGGGGTGGGTATTGGCAGCCTGCCAATCCATCCTTCAACCGGACGAGTTTGCCAGCCTGCATTACCTGGTCAGGCGTGCCGCAGACCTGGCATTTCAATTGGAGGAGCTGGGTCAGCGCTTTTTTGAGAGCCTGAATCGCTTCCTGTATGAGCAGCGCGAAGGCCAGCAGCTGGGGATGTACTCCCACCAGGAACGCATCACCTCGGCCACCCGTGCCCAGCCTGCCTGGGCGGAGGTCGAGCTCACCTGGGACGAAGGACATGAGGCGCTTCAGGACTTGATCGAAATCCTGGCAAAGCTCGCCCAGGGAGTTGCGGAGGTCCTGCCGGGGGTCGCCGAAGAAGATGAAGAGGTCTATGGTCGCCTGACCAACCTGTACCGCCGTTTCAGCGAGGTCTACGAGCACCTGACCGCCCTGGTATTCGAGCCGGCCAATGATACCGTTTACTGGGTAGAAATCCAGCCCAATGGCAACCACTTATCCATCCATGATGCCCCACTGCACATCGGGCACCTGATGGAGCGTTACCTGTGGCGGGAAAAAGCTGCGGTGATTATGACCTCGGCTACCCTGACGACAGCCGGCGAGTTCGATTACCTGCGCGGCCGCCTGAGCGCCGAGGATGCCTACGAGCTGGCCCTGGGCTCGCCGTTCGACTATGAGACCGCCACCATGCTGTATTTAGTCAACGATATCCCGGAGCCCAATGATCGCCATAACTACCAGCGCATGGTCGAAAGCGGATTAATCCAGTTGCTGAAAGCCACCAACGGTCGGGCATTAGTACTGTTCACTTCCTATGATCAGTTGAAACGCACTACCCAGGCAATCACCCCGGCCCTGGCGCGCGAGGAGATTATGATTTACGAGCAAGGGGATGGCTCTTCGCCGCACACTTTGCTGGAGAGCTTTCGCACCACCGAAAAAGCAGTCTTGATGGGCACGCGCGCCTTTTGGGAGGGTGTGGATGTTCCAGGAGAGGCGCTGTCGGTGCTGGTGATCGTCAAGCTGCCGTTTGACGTGCCTTCCGACCCGATCATCGCCGCCCGCTCGGAGACCTTCGAAGACCCGTTTTACCAGTATTCCTTACCGGAAGCCATCTTGCGTTTCCGCCAGGGTTTCGGGCGGCTGATCCGCACGCAGTATGACCGGGGAGTGGTGGCAATCTTCGACCGGCGGATATTAACCAAACGGTACGGCAGGCTGTTTATTGACTCTCTGCCCACCTGCTCGGTCAAGATCGGGGCTATGGCGAACCTGCCTCAGACCGCCCAAAAATGGCTGAATCTCTGATATGAAAAGCGGCGACTTGCGCCGCCGCTTCGTCTTTGCCTGATCCCCAATTCCCCTTCGCTATCTTTCCTGGATAACAACCGTTCCCACTGCGTTGTCTATCTTTAGCTCCACCTGGTTCTCACCCGTGGCAAAGCCCGGTGAGGTATAGATGTCGTTCTGCTTCGAGTAGCTATCCGGCATCGAAACGGCCGTGAGGGCGGTATCGGTATTAATCTGCACCTCCAATCCAGCCGGGACGTAGATCGTCAGGGTCCCTACTGCCATACTGATCTCTCCCTGGAAGTTGCCACCCTCGGGCAGGTAGATCTCAGTCGTGCCAACACCCACGCTGTAAGTCAGGTCGCTCAGGTTCATCGTGACCAGATCCAGGATAACCGTACCCGCTCCTACGCTCACCTGCAGGTCGATGGGGATCTGATTGTTCACCATCAAATCCCAGGTCCACTGCTGGCTGTGGCTCCCAGGTGTGTAAAAATACACCCCATCATTTTTCAGGCGGTACTGGCCGGTGCCGGCCTCCACGGTATAGGACTGGGTCGTCTTGAGGTTCTCGTTGGAAGGGATATCCCCTTCGATCAAGTTGCTCTCATTGTCCAGCCCGGCCAGGGTGATGGTGCCGGCCCCAATCTCGATATCGACCGTAGCCCGCTCGGCGCCATTGAGCGGCTGCAGGATTTCAGTGACCTCCATCTGGTCGCCCGCCGGGGCACCCCCACCCACGTACCACAGCGCCCCAAACAGGATCACCAGGAATACCGCTACGCCTGCCAGGGAGATCCAGATCGATTTCTTGCCTACGATCAGATCAAAGCCAATTGCGACCAGGATTAAAGGCCACAGCAGGAAGATCAGCTCCAGGATGTTGTACTGCAGGTAATTGAAGTTGCACAGCACAAATACAATTCCCAACACAATAAAGAGAGAGTTGGTCACCATGCTCTCCCGCCGGATCAATCCATCCAGCCCGCCGGCGATGAATAAGACCGGCCACAGGCGCCAGATGGTATTCCAGAAATTTCCGGGCAGCACATTCAGATTGATCAGCAGGAAATACACCCCGATGGCAATCAATAAGAGTGGGAAGAAGATACTCGGCGGCTTGTCTCGAAAGCGCCGGGTGGGTTTATTTTCACTCATTTTGCCTCCTCCAGTTTCGGTGGTAGTCGAAGAATAGTTGTGGCAAGCAGCACCAGCCCGGCCCAATAGATCAGGATGACGATATAGCGGGCGCTTGCAAAGGGCGAGTAGAAACGATTTAAGGCAAGCAGCGAGTCGGAGAATGCGAACAGGAATGCCCCAATCATCCCCAGCCACTCACTCCAATGCGGCTCTCCATGGCTGCCAACCCGGCTGGCGGCGCGCCACACCATGCCGCCGATCACAATCACATATGCCAATACCGGCAGAGTCATCGATTCAAGGCCGGGTAGGACGACGAAATACGTCAGGATCACCCAAACTACAATCGGGATCAGCCGTCCAAAAGCTGGTTGCCGTGTATCTAATAAGAAAGCGATGATAAACACGATATGCCCGATCAGATAAGCGACTAAGCCGGGCAGAAACAAGCTGGCGCTCAATTCTAACAAGAGGTCGCCAAGCAGGCAGAAAGCCAGTCCCAGGCTGATTAACCTGGCAAACCGATCTTGCCTGGTCACGAGTGTCCACGCCAGGATTGCACCGCAGACCAGCGGCTTACTGAACAGGCGGAGATAAAAATTATCCGCCAGCAACCCGGTGATGAAAATTGCCGCCGCGCACAAACCCAGCATCACCAGGAAGGGAGCAGCTCGAGATTGGGTGATCATAGGTTATTGTTGTGTACGCCGGGTGGCGCGCCAGAGCAGGAATATCCCAAAGACGATCAGCGCCACCGCGCCCAGGTAAGGGAATAAGCTTTCCGCCGTGCCGAACATGAGAAACATGAACCCCATCACCAGGAGAATCCCCCCTGGGATCCAGGGCCATTTCATCTTTCCCTGCTTGGTAGTCACGGTGGTCAGTGCGATAAAAGTTAATCCCAATCCCAGGAAGAACACACCTACCTGGGCTGGATCCTGCAGGTATTCCTGGAGCAAAATCATCAGACTGATCGACACCATAACGCCACCCGGGATAATCGCCCACCACTGCTCACGATTGGCTGCATAGATCAGCAGAAAGCTCAGACCAATCCCGCCGGGGACAATCACCCCACCCCAATCGACACTGCCACCCGGCACGATTTCCTCTAAAAAAAGCAGCAAGGCGACGCTCAGCAAGGTTACCCCCGGGATCAGCCCCCACCATTGGCGGCGATCCTGCAGGAACACCATCACAAAAAATACCCCGACGAGCGCCAGCAGGATTGACCAAAACAGCGCACCGATGTCAATAATGTTGAGATTTCCCAACAGCAGGAATATCCCCCCTAAAATCAGCAAAGCTCCAATAAACACAGGGAGCCAGCGCCATGTCTTCATTTTGACCTCCAGTTCAAAAATATTAGGGTCTGGACTCTGGTGTCAGCGCATCGGCGATCAGCCTCTGCTTGAGATCCCAGAGCCCTTGGCTGAGAGATACATGGTAAATATGAGGATTCAC
>JAGDMX010000328.1 GCA_017860725.1 Chloroflexota bacterium
AGCCACGGCCCAACCGTTCCCTGCACCAAATCATGCACTTCGAAGATTGTCGGCATCCCCCAAAAACTTGCCAAAGCTGCCGCCTGAGGCAGGCGGGTATAGAAAAGGTCTGCTCCCCAGCTGCGCGCCCAGCGAACTGCCCGCCAGCCGTAATCGTAGCGACGCAAGCGAGGTTCCGCCTTGAGCCAATCCACCGGGAAAACACTCCGCAAGCCATAATGCCGAGCCAGTGCCTCCCAGGAAACGGCTTGCCCCTGGAAAGCGATTGGCGCTGCTAGGCGCACAATGTTTCCCGTATCAGCCAACGCTTGGGCCATTTTCATCACCTGAAAGGTATTGGCGCGGCGAGCTGGGATTTCGGTCGGTGCGGCACTTGCGATTTTCATGCATACGCCTGCCGGTTATCCCCAAGCAAATCCTGGTAAGCGCGGTACTGCTCCTGCGCGGCTCGCACCCAGGTGAGAGTCTCAGCCCACCGGCGGTTAGCCTGCCCCATCCGGTTGTTCAATTCCGGGTCGGAAAGCAGGGTTTTAATCGCTTGTGCGATTCCGCTGACATCATCAGGTTCCAGTAAATAGCCGGTCTCGTTTTGGCGGACCGCATCCGGCACACCACCGGTAATCGTGGCGACTACCGGCAAGCCATAAGCGCCCGCCTCCAGGTAAACCAGCCCAAAGCCTTCGAAATTTAACCCTTCCTGCTGGGGTGTGAGCACAAAGACAGAGGCTTGCTGATATTGGCGGCGCAGCTCACCATTGGAGATCGCCCCGAGAAAAATGACATCCTCAAGCTGTTTGTCCGCAATATAATTTTTTAGCTGCTGGTAGTAGACGCTGTCTGCATCGAAGTGACCAACCAAGTGATACTCCGCCTGTGGGATTTTGGCCTTGACTTTAGCAAATGCGGCCAGGCTGATGTGCTGACCTTTGCGGGGTTTTAGATCGCCAACAGTTAGGATCACAGGCTTGCTCTCAACAGGCCGATGAGCAGCTTCACCCACAGATACCGATTTATAGAAATCATTGCCATTCAGGATCGGATGAATTTTTGCCCGGCCTAAGGCATCTCCAAAATATTGGCGCATGATTTGGGCAGTGCCATTTGAAACCGGGCATATCAATGCCGTATTTCTCAGTACGTTGGCGTAAGCCCATCGATCCAGGCGTGAGTTATGCCAGATCACTCCGTAGGTTCCATGAGTCGTGATGACGTGTGGAGAGCCCACGCGGCGCGCCAGCCAGCTTCCCACCAGTCCAGTTGGATAAGCTTCCAGCGAGTGCACCAGGGCAATGCCGTCCAAATTGGCACGCCGGATTGACCCATATGCAGCCGCCAGCTTTCGCCAGCCCGTCATGCTCTGCAGCGAAGCCTGTTGGGTTGCCGGGAGAGAATGGATCGGTAACCCCTGGAATAATGATCTTGCCGGTAACAGATCTTCTTCTGAAACAAACAGCAGCGGCTCGACGTACTGGCGGATTGCCTGGATCAATCCAATGGTGTGCGTGCGCCAGCCACTCGATTTTTGCAGATAGGGAATAATGTAAGCGACTTTCATAGCTCTATTATCCGGCTTAGCAGGCTCTCAAGCCGGGTTGTTCTCCGGTTGTGTAAGCTCTTTTTGTTTCAGGATCCCGCGCACCTTCCAGACCGAAACGCTCACCCCAAGGGCGTACGAGCCTGCAAGTAGGGCAGCGCTGGCCAGATATCCATAGCGGGGAACCAGCACCAGGATCAGAACGATTTTAATGACCGCCAGCACCAGATTGACTTTCATTGGGAAATCAGGGCGTCCCAAGGCAAGCAACGCCACCCTCTGCCAGTAAAATGTATTGGCGATCAGGAAACCCGCCAGCAGGATAATCAGCGCCGGATAAGCAGGCAAGAAATCAGCCGTATAGATCGTCCGGATCAAAAAGCGGCCAAAGATCAGTAAGAACACCGTCGCCAACAGGGTATACCCACCGGCCAGGATCGATCCCTGCCGCAGCACATAGCGCACGTTACTCCAGTTGTGGCGCGCCACTTCGCGCGAGAGCTCAGGGTACGTAGCCTGAGGCAGCGGCAGGATAGGCATCTGCACCAGGTTAGCCAGCGCCAGGGCTAGCTTATAATAACCGGCTTCGATAGGGCTGCGGAAAAACGAAACCCACAACAGCTCGCTGTCCTTATTGACGATACTAAGTGAAGCGCTGATATAGGTGCTGGTGGCAAAATGCACCAGCTCGCGCGATTTATCCTGAAGCAGTGAGAGCGGTGCTTTCCACCAGTCCCTACCCCAGTGGCGCCTGGCTTCAACGACAGCGACCGTAGTCAATCCTAAAGCGCCAAATACTTTCCCGGCAACGTAGGCAGATAGGATGCCCAGCAACCCTCCCTGGTTGAAGAATACAAACAAGATCACCACCAGTGTGACTAGGCTCTGGCCGATGTTTAAGGCGGCAATGGGGCGGAAGCGGTCAAATATCTGCAAAAGCCCAGTGGAGCTCTCGGCAATTAAGTTCGCCAGGACGATCAGCCCGTAAAAAGCAAACAGATCTGCCAGGCCCGGGTCTTTCGCAAAATATTCCGCTCCGAAAGGGGCCAACAGCCAAACGATAACAAAAGCAATCAGCGATGCTAGCATCTCCGCCAGGGCAGCCCCTTTGAAGACCGCCGCCGCCCGCTTCTGGTCACCCGCCTCGGTATAGTAGCCGACATATTTGATTACCAGTTCACCCATGCGGAAAGACATGAATTTGTTAATCACGCTGGCAAACATGGTGATTGCCCCCAGAATGCCAAACTGTTCGACCCCCAGCAAGCGCGCCGCCAGGATACCTTGCAGCATACTGATGGCGGCTGAGATGCCATTGGCGCCGAACAGGTAACCGGCATTTTTCACCAGCCGACGAACCAGCTCGTTTTCCAACAACCGGTCTAGCGCCCCATGGAAGCGAGAATTAGACGTCTTTGGCTCCATCTGGGGGAGTCACGAACAAGATCCTGCAGAGTTAATCCGTCTTCAACTGGCTGGCCCAGCTCCGCTCGGTGTTATACCACTCCACCAGGCGAGTCACACCTTCTTGGAGCGAGAACGATGGCTCCCATCCAAGCAGGCGGCCGGCCTTCTCCACATTAGCGTGGTTGGCAAAGACATCCGCAGGATGGGCTGGGAGCTGCTCGATGCGCGCTTTCTTCCCGATCAACTCTTCCATCAGCCGGATCAAGTCATTAATCTTGACCGATTCATGCCCGCCCAGGTTGACGATCTCGTAGCCCAGGGGTTTCAAGCCTAAAATCGTGCCACGGGCAATGTCGTCGACATAGGTGAAACCGCGCCTTTGCTCACCATCACCATACAAGCGCAGTGGACGGCCTTCTGTGATCCATTGCGAAAAGCGAAACATTGACATATCCGGCCGCCCGCTAGGCCCATAAACGACGAAGTAGCGGAAGATAGTCATATCGATGTTGTATAGATGGTGGTAAGAGAAGCATAACGCCTCCGCCGCTTTTTTACTCGCGGCGTAGACCGAGAGCGGATGATCGCTGTCGGCGTCTTCTGGCGTGGGCATTGGCGGGTTGGCACCGTAAACGCTGGAGGTGGAGGCCAGGATAAACTTAGATATCCCGTATTTGTGGCATAGCTCCAACAAGTTAAGTGTGCCGGTTACGTTGGTTTCCAGGTACACCCAGGGATTTTCCGTTGACTGGCGTACGCCAGCGCGCGCTGCCAGGTTAAACACGGCGTCGAAAGCCTGGCTTTCAAAGATTTGCCCCAGGGCTGCCCGATCGCAGATGTCCAGTGGATGAAACACGAAACCCGGACGATCTTGCAAGCTTCTCAGCCGGAACTCCTTCATACGCACATCGTAGGCATGATTGAGATTGTCGACACCGATAACCTGATGCCCAGCATCAAGCAACATCTCGACCACGCGCGCCCCAATAAAACCGGCCGCGCCTGTTACACAATATTTAGCCATACATACCCCGCTTCCCTGATAAGATCTCTACAGCTTCACGATTTTCGGGCTGGACAAGCCAGCACCACCGAACGCATTGCGAGTATCAACAATCAACTGCGCACTTCGGAGAATACCTTCATAGTCATAGTCACTGTGATTGGTGAT
>JAGDMX010000329.1 GCA_017860725.1 Chloroflexota bacterium
AGATCTTTGCTCATCCGGACCTGTATCGCCTGGAAATCCGCCAACTGGGTGAAGCTTTGGCGGTGATGAGTGCCGCCAAAATCCCTGTGATCGACCTACCCAAGACACCGGTACGCCTGCTGGCCTTCGCCGTCCTGGGGCTGCCGGAGCGGCTTTCTCGCCCGTTGCTGCAACGCGCCGTTGGCGGCGGACGCGGAGGGAAGATGCCCTCGTTTCATATCGATTTGCACAGCGGTAGGGGAAAAACCGAAGCCGATTATCTTAACGGCGCGGTGGTACGCTTCGGCGAGAAGCTGGGTGTCCCGACGCCGGTCAACCGCCTGCTGAACGAGACCATGCTCGCCCTGGCGAGCGGCGAGCTACCGCTCGATACCTTCGCCCGCCAGCCGGAAAAACTGCTCTCCCGCCTCTAAAATTCTAATTTGTCCTTGCGATGCGTTCTTTGCCGAAGCAATCCTGCGTGGCATAACTGGGATTGCTTCGTCGCTCTGCTCCTCGCAAAGACATACTTACCAGCCATGTCCTTGCGAGGCGTTCTTTGCCGAAGCGACCCCGCGTGGCATAACTGAGATTGCTTCGGCGCTCTGCTCCTCGCAATGATATATACTTTCTTTACCGAATCACATCATAAAACAGCGGCAGCGGCTCCACCGGCCGGTCACTATATTGGACCGCACCGTGCAGCAAGCGCAACGCTTCCCGCAATCGCCCTTCATTATTCGCGTGCACCGTGAACAACATCTGTCCGGCTACCACCCTGTCACCCACTTTGCTGTGAACCAAGATGCCCACGGCGTGGTCAATGGCGTCCTCTTTCTTAGCCCGGCCGGCGCCTAGCAGGACAGAGGTCTCTCCTATGATTCTGGCATCCACCATCTTAAGGTATCCGCTGCGCTGCGCGGTTACCGCCTCGATCAAAGTCGCCTTAGGCAGCCGATCAGGATGATCAATATAGGCTACGTCGCCGCCCTGGGTCTGCACCAGGGTGCGGAAGCGCTCCCAGGCGTTGCCGTTGCGCAGGGCTTTCTCCGCCATCGCTCGCGCCTGGCTTTCCCCATCAGCCTTGCCACCCAGTACCAACAAATGCGTAGCCACCACCAGACAGTGCTCAACAAAATCTTGGGGACCGTTACCGTGAAGGGTTTCGATGGCTTCCTTGACCTCCAGGGCGTTGCCCACCGCCTGTCCCAGCGGTTGATCCATATCCGAGATCAACGCCACCGCTTTACGCCCCGCCATCCTGGCAATCGAGACCATTAGCTCCGCCAGTTGCCGGGCTTCCTCCAGAGTGGGCATAAACGCGCCCACTCCTACTTTAACGTCCAGCACAATTGCCTGTGCACCGGAGGCGATCTTCTTGCTCATCACCGACGAGGCGATCAGCGGGATGGACTGCACCGTACCGGTGACATCCCGCAGGGCATACAGCTTGCCATCCGCCGGGGCCAGCTCACCCGTCTGCCCGGTCAGCACTAATCCATGCGTGCGTAGTTGATCAAGGAACTCCTGGGTGCTCAGGTTGGTACGATAACCGGGGATCGACTCCATCTTATCTAGCGTGCCCCCGCTGAAGCCCAGCCCGCGACCGGACATCTTACCCACCGGCAGCCCACAAGCCGCCACCAGCGGCTCGACCACCAGGGTGGTCTTGTCGCCCACCCCACCGGTGCTGTGCTTATCGACCGCAATTGGCACCACCCCGCTCAAATCGAGCATCTCTCCCGAATGAGCAATTGCCAGGGTCAAATCGGTGGTCTCACGCGGGGTCATGCCGTTAAGCAGCACCGCCATTGCCCAAGCCGCCGCTTGGTAATCGGGAATATCTCCCTGGGCATAGCCGTTGATGAAGAACTCGATCTCCTCTCGATTGAGCTCCAGCCGGTCCCTTTTTTTAATGATGATGTCAACTGCGCGCATAGGTTTTTTCTCAATTCGATCAAACAATGGTGGAATCGCATTGGCAGCCAGCGCCCTTGCCCGATAAAAATATTATACCTGTCAAACAGGTTCTCTGCTTAAAACATGACAAATGTCACTTGACTCTGAGTTTCACTTTTTCTAAGATCAAGTTATCGCATAATCTGTCAAATCATGAAAGGAGTCCCCCATGCCAAAGAAAATCTTAATGCTGGTTGGTGATTTCGGTGAAGACTACGAGATCATGGTGCCGTTCCAGGCGCTACAGGCTGTCGGACACAAGGTGCACGCCGTCTGCCCGGATAAAAAAGGCGGCGAGAAAATCCGCACCGCCGTGCACGACTTCGAGGGCGACCAGACCTACAGCGAGAAGCCTGGTCACAATTTTGCGCTGAACTACACCTTCGAAAACGTCAAACCGGAGGAGTACGATGCCCTGGTCATCCCCGGTGGGCGTGCGCCGGAGTACATCCGGCTGAATCCGAAAGTTATCGAGATCGTGAAGTACTTCGCCAACGCCAATAAGCCGATCGCCGCCATCTGCCACGGCGCGCAGATCCTGGTGGCTGCGGATGTGATCAAAGGGCGCAAGATCTCTGCTTACCCGGCGGTCGGACCGGATGTGACCGTGGCCGGCGGGCAGTATGCCAACATCCCGGTGGACCAGGCCGTCACCGACGGCAACTTTGTCACCGCTCCTGCCTGGCCCGCCCACCCGGATTGGCTGGCGCAGTTCCTGGTCGTGCTCGGCACAAAAATTGTCGAAGAGGACCTGGTCCCAGCGTAAATGGTAGGGCAGGCATTCTGCTTGCCATCGTTCTTGGCGAATAAGTAGCCTGCCCTACCCCATTTCCGGTAGGGCAGGCATCCTGCCTGTTGCCACTTTAGATAATCAGCATGGCATCGCCGAATGAATAGAAGCGGTAGCCCTTTTCCTTAGCGGTCTCGTAAACTGCCAGCACCCGCTCCCGCCCGGTAAACGCGCTCACCAGCATAATCAGCGTCGAGCGCGGCAGGTGGAAGTTGGTGACCATCGCGTCCACCGCGTGGAAAATATAGCCCGGCAGGATAAATAAATCCGTCGGACCTTCGAAGGCTGCCACGCGATCGCCGGGGCTTGCCTCTCTCGCTGCGCTCTCCAGGGTGCGTACACTGGTGGTGCCTACAGCGACCACCCGCCCGCCATGGCTTGCGGCTTTATTGATTACCTCTGCTGCCGCAGGAGTCAACTGGCACCACTCTGTGTGGATGGCGTGCTCAGCCGGCTGGTCTTCGGTCACGGGAGCGAAGGTATCCAGCCCGACATGCAGGGTCACCTGAGCAAATTGAATCCCCTTCGACTGGAGTTCCTGTATCAGGCGCGGTGTGAAGTGCAGCCCGGCGGTTGGCGCCGCCGCCGACCCGGGCTGGCGGGCATAAACGGTCTGGTAGCGCTCCGGGTTTGCCAGTGGGGTGTGGATATAGGGTGGCAAGGGTATGTGACCGATCGCTTCCAGGATGGGCTCGATAGGATCTGCAAAGCGCACGATTCGGCGCGAGCCATCCAGAGCAGTAATGATCTCCGCCAGCGGACCGTTTTCTACCTGCAAACGCCTGCCCGACAACAACCCCTTACCGCCCACCAGGGCTTCCCAAGTCAGAGCGTCTGTACGATGCAGTAACAGCAGCTCTACTTTGCCGCCGGTGGGGACCTTACGGGCATAAATGCGTGCCGGGATGACGCGCGTTTCGTTCAGCACCAGCACATCCCCTGCCCGCAGGTAATGACCGATATCACTGAAGATCGCATGCTTGATCTCACCATCACTGCGCGGCAACACCAGCAAGCGGGCAGCGTCACGCGGCTCGATAGGCGTCTGCGCAATATACTCCACCGGCAGATCGTAGTCGAAGTCGGTAGTTTTCATTTCCATATTGGGGGTATCACCCGGCATCTATTTATTCATCAAGCGGATGATGATGTTCAAGATCACGGTCAGTAGCACCGACAGCAGAATCGACGCCCCCAGAGCGAAGATGCAGGTAAAATTGCTGCCCTGGATGCGGATATTTCCCGGTAACTGTCCAAACGACAGATTAGCACGCGCCGCCAGGTAAAGCAATCCACCGCTCACCAGCAGGACTACCCCCAGGATCATTAATACTCGTGCCAATGATAGCATGGCTCATGGTGCGCATTTAGAGCATGCGC
>JAGDMX010000330.1 GCA_017860725.1 Chloroflexota bacterium
TTCATATCCGCGGCTCCCCGCCCCAGCAGATAATCGCCATCGATACGTGGCTCGAACTGGCTATCATCCGGATCCGGCTCAACCACATCAAAATGCCCGGATAACATGACCGGCGCTTGCATTTGTCCTGGAAAGCCGATCAATAAAGCGGGGTATTTGTAGTGCGCGTAGTACCGAACTCCTAATCCCTGGTTGCGCAGGTAATCGAAGATAAATGTGGCGGCACGGTGAACTTCCTGCAGGCGCTCCTCCGGACAGGCCGTCACACTGGGGATGCGGATGAGCTGCTGCGACAGTTGCACGATCTCGGTGGTTTTATCTGGATAAGATACGTCTACCAGAACGTCCAGCCGGGGTCTGAATCGCACCGGAGCTTCAGGGTCCAGATGGGCTCCATCCCGTGCATGCTGCAGGAACTCGCCAATCTTGCTGGCATCGCCTACCAGGTTGGTGTAAGTGGCGGCAATACTTTCCACATCGTGCATGACTTGGGTCTGCCTTTCCTCCGCCAGGGTTCGCAGGATTTCCAATGGCACGATCTCACTCTCGCCCAGCTCGGGCTTAACCTTCATCCGCAGCCGCTCGGCAGTGTTGGGTGCCCCACTTGCCATCTCGGTCAGGGGAGTCAATTCCTCCCATAAGCCCAGGATATTCGCCAGGGGACGAAGCTCTGCCAGAGTCCAGCGCAGGAATTCACGCATCCCCATCTGTTTGGCCGTAAATGGATTCTCAATCTCGGCACGCAAGCCAAAACGAGCCGCCTGTTCTTCATTACGCCTGGCCCGGGCAATATCCTCCCGGTCGTAGCGGAAGGCGCGCGCAAACTCAGGGTCGGCATAAAAGCGCATGAGCAATAACTGCTTCAGCGCCAGGTTGGCGATATCCACTTCCATAGGATGACCGCCATCATCGGTGCGCACTTCCACCCGTGCCATGGGAAGGTTGATGCGTGCCATGAGATTTTGAATCTCGATCTGACGCGCCATCTCCTCCACCGGGAGTGAATGCCCGATGGAATACAAACCGCGCGCATACAGGTTGTCTAATTGCTCGCTGGTTACTGCAATCAGGCGCTCCACCGGCTCTGCAAATGAGCGCGCCCGCACAGGAGTCCAGTTATTGTTGCCGAACCTGACACCGCGCCGCACCAGATCGTAGGAAAGATGAAGATAATCCTGGTAAGACCGGTAGAGGTCGGGTACATCGAGGGTAGTCGGGTTGGGGAAAGTCAGGTTGCGAACCGAATCGATATCCGTCAAGACAACCACAGGCTGTCCATTAACTATCTGAGCTTGCAGAGGCGTAGAGGCACTGGTAGCAATGAACAGCGCCGCAAAGGCTCTCATTAACCGGGTTGCGGTGATGAAGAACTCGCTTTTATACTCGTCCAAATGCCGGTCGCCGCGCTCGGATGGTTGCAAGTGCATGAAATCCCAGGCAAGCAGAGCATCAGGCAACGAAAGGTTGGTATGTGTCCCAGCAGTCGCCAGACTATCTCCATAGAGATCCACACAGCGCTCCAGATAGCGGCGCTTAGCCAGGTGCCAGGAACCGGGAATAGAATCATGACCGATTTCGGTCGCAAATAACAAGTTGCCATGCAGTGCATACAAATGGTCGCCAAACTTGCGTCCGGCTTTGTCTAGCGCATTCCACAAGGACGCTTCCATCAAGCGCGCTTCATAGACTGCTCCACGGACATGATAGTAGGGTCGGGTTGCCCACTCCACCATCCAGTGAAACACTTCTAGCTGGCTGTAATCTCGAATCCATCCCGGCAAGCACTCACTGCGTAGATAATCTACGAAGGACTGCTGGTTTAGACCAGCCCCAACTTTGAGCAAAGGGCGAAACTGCGAATCGAGCAAGTTCCATTCCAGCTCAAAACCACCTACCCCGGATTGTGGCTTTTCATTTATTGCAGACTGCCAGGCTAGCTGGTATTTTTCGGCAAACAGGTCCAGATCGTATTCCATGAATAGCTCTCGGATGTTATAAAAGAGAGTTCAAGCCTTCAACCAGTCGATGGGCTGCGCCTAAAGTCCGTTCCACAGGCGTAGCGTATGAGAAGCGGATCCAGTCTCCACCATAAGGCGAAAAATAAGAACCGGGGACGATCGCCAGGCCATGCTCTTCTGCCAAGAACTGCCCAAGTGGCTCGGAATCCTGCCAGCCTTGCCTCTCCAGCCATTTGCCCACCCGGATAAAGGCATAATATCCCTTGCCCAGAATATAGGTGAAGTTATTATTTTCAAAAAATTTTCGCAAAGCAATCCGGCTGGCATTCGTTGGCGCAACAATTGACCGACTGGCTTCGGAATAGCCCATCTCGTAAGCCGCCATCGCCACTGCTTGAGAATAAAAAGAAGGGATAACCTCGTGAGAAGCGCGCGCGACAATATATTTGATGACTGCTTGTGAAGCGATTAGGTGACCGTTGCGAATGTTCGAGCCACCCAGGCTTTTGGTGATTCCATCCAGGATCATCAATCGCGGTCTTTCAGAGACATCGAAGTATTCGATGAACGAGTTCAAATCCATGGGCTGTCCGTCTGTGACATAATGATACATCCAATCAAATAGCACGAATGCCACACCAGATTCAAGCGCGGTTTTCGCCAGGCGAGCCTGATCGGCTGCCAGCAGCGTGTTCCCGGTCGGGTTATCCGGTGAAGTAATCACCAAACCTGCAATTTTGCGGCCGCTTCGCGCAGCATACTCTACACATACCCGGATACCTTCTTCAGTGTATGCCCAGCCGCTTTCTGCATACCCCGGCGCATAGAGGACGTTGGCTCCAACCCCGTACGGTCCCCAATTATAGGATATCCAGGGGACACGCGAGACCACCAAGGCATCCCCAAACCGGCCATGACCCAGAGCCAGCATGGCCTGGTAGGCTTTTACCAGCGCATCCCGGCCACCAACAGTAGCAATCACGTTTGCCGGGCCTATTTCATTAGTGGAATTGAGCTGCCAGTATTGCTCTACGACTGCCTTGCGAAAGGTATCGGTGCCAAATGGCATATCATAAGCCGATCCGTGCTCGACCTGTAGCTGAGCTGCCCGCTCCAAAATCTGACGCGGCACTCCAGGCAAACTTGCGCCGCCATCGCCTTGCGAGGCGTCAAATACCGGATTCTCGGGAAATTTTTGCTGATAAATCTTTAGTGATTTGTTGATTAAGAACATTCTGGAAGGTGGGATTGGCATCAACGATTTCAAGTAATCACCCACCGGCACAAGGTTAGGGTCCGGGACTGCATAGGTTGGACTATCAGGTGGTGCCAGGTTCGACATATTAGCATCTCCTCTCAAATATGAAAAAGCCCTGCCGGAGCAGGGCGTTGGCGATTTACAAACTTCTTTGAACGATGTATTCTGCCAGTTCCTGCAAAGCCCTGCGATCCGGGTTATCGGGCATATGATCCAGAGTATCCAGGGCACGGCCCACATATTGTTGGGCCTCTTCCATGGCTCGCTGGATGGCACCGCTTTGTCGAATGCCAGTGATCAGCCTTTCGATAGCGGTGGTATCCCTTCGATTTCCATTGAGCAAGGATGCCATGTCCGGATCATCAGGATACATTTCTATATAAATGATAGCTGGTAAAGTGATGATACCTTGCCGTAAATCACTGGCTACCGGTTTCCCTATGGTAGCCTGCTCACTGGTGAAATCCAGAATGTCGTCCACAATTTGGAAAGCCATGCCAATCTCATACCCGAATGACCGCGATCTTTCAATGACTCGATCATCAACCGGGCTAAGGATCGCTGCGGCACCGGTGGCTAAAACGAACATCGAGGCGGTTTTGGCATAAATTCGTTGCTCGTATTCCGACCGGCTGATCTGTCCGTTGCGAGTGAACATCTGGGTGATCTCACCATTAACGATGCTAGACAGAGTCTCAGCAAACAACTGCATGACCTCGACAGAGTTGGTCTCTGCAGCAAGTTTGGCTGCTCGAGCAAAGATAAAATCACCTGTCAAGATCGTGGCTGCCGGAGACCATTGTGCATTCAATGTAGCGATACCACGCCGCATGAGCGACCCATCAATAAAATCGTCATGAACCAGGGTGGCAGTATGCAGCAGTTCAATC
>JAGDMX010000003.1 GCA_017860725.1 Chloroflexota bacterium
ACCGTGCGTGAAGCCATGAAGCACTTGAAGCTGGACACCACCAAGGCCGTGGCAGCCATTCAGGGCTTTGGCAACGTCTCGCAGTATGCAGCCTTGGGCTTTACCGAGCAGTTGGGTGGCAAAGTGGCCTGTGTCTCTTATTGGGATCGCGCCGATCGCACCTCTTACACTGTCTCTCATCCTAAAGGCATCAACACGCGTTTCCTGATGTCCATCACCGATCAGTACGGGTCGATCGATAAAGACCAGGCTACCCAGGCCGGCTATGTCATCGAAGATGGCGATGCCTGGATCACCAAAGAAGCCGATGTGCTCATCCCTAGCGCGTTGGAAGGTCAGATCAATATTGAGACGGTCAAGCGCATCAGTGACCGGGTGCGGCTGGTGGCCGAAGGCGCCAATGGTCCCACCACACCGGAGGCCGATGAGGTCTTGAAACAGAACAATGTGTTCGTGATCCCCGACTTCCTGTGCAACGCTGGCGGAGTAACGGTTTCTTACTTCGAAAGCGTCCAGAATGATATGAATTACTACTGGACTGGTGAGGAAGTCCTCCAGCGCTTGGACATCAAAATCACAGAGGCCTTTGACAGCGTCCTGAGCATGGCGGAGAGCGAAAAAGTGTTCATGCGCGATGCTGCTTATATGGTGGCCATCGGCCGGGTTGTCAAGGCTATGGAGCTGCGCGGCTGGTTGTAACTCTCTTGTTCCGGGGGTGCTTGCGCTTTAGCGTTACTTGATATACAATCTGTAGGGCAGTGTATTCCTTCATCAGGAGATGCCCTACATCATGTTCATATCACCCGATACGATCCGTATCCTGCTCTTGGCCTTACTGATCATTGAGGCTGTATTGGCTGCGTTGTACCTGCGTACACGCAGCCTTTCGATTCTCGAATATCTGGGATGGGGTTTGCTCATCGTATTTGTGCCACTGCTGGGACCATTCCTGGTGATTGCCATTAGACCGGGAACCGCTCATGCCCCATCCCGGTCAAAGCCTGTCCAGCGCCCTCACCGCGAAGGATTGCCCTGACAGGAAAAATGACCGCGCCAGTCAGCAGGCGGTTCCATTGGATGGCGTCCGAGTCTAGGTAAAGCCATGCAGACCATTCGCCGTCTATATGTCTATCTGGTTGCCTTCATCAGCCTGGAAGTTGTTCTATGGAGCGTAATTGGCCTGGTGCGCTATGTGCTGGGGAGTGGGGGATTTGGACAGGACACCAACCGCCTGTCCATCTCGTTAGCTTTATTGCTGGTCAGCGCACCCGTTTTTGGACTGCACTGGTGGCTGGCGCAGCGTAGCGCTGCTGGGGATATTCAAGAGCGGTCGGACCGCCTCCGCACAATTTTTATCTTTGGCACCCTGCTGGCAACCCTCATCCCGGCTGTACAAAACGCGCTGGCAGCCTTGAGCCGGCTGTTCTTGCAGGCTTTTAGCGTCGAGCCGTTCCGAGCCATGTTTGGGGGGATACAAACCCTCCCCGACAATCTGGTTGCCATCCTGATTAACCTCCTGGCAGCAGGATATTTCTATTGGGTCGTGCGTTCTGATGGCCGGTTGCTGGTCGAGGCCGATGCCTCCCAGGAGTACGCTTCTCAGTATGCCGATGCCTGGCTGGATACCCGCCGCTGGTACCGCTATATCTGGCTGCTGTACGGATTGGCAATGGTGGTGTTCGGCCTCCAGCAGACTCTGTTGGCTGTTTTGACTATCTGGAGAGCACAGAATACGCAGCCTTGGGCTCAATTAGGGAATGGACTGGCGCTGCTGTTGGTTGGCGTACCCCTGTGGTACTTCATCGAGCGCCTGCTCCGGCGATCACTGGCTGATCCGGCAGAGAAGGTTTCTCTTTTACGGCTGGCGATCTTATACCTGCTAGTCTTTATCGGTCTGGTGGTGATGTTGGCCTCTGCCGGGACTATCCTTTACGATATCCTGCGCGGAATATTTGGAGCATTCTCGTTTGGGACGGCGCTGCTCGGTGAGATTGCACAGCCCTTATCTCTGCTCCTTCCGTTTGGTTTAGTATGGATTTATTATGGACGAAAGCTAAGACTGGCTATTGATGTCTTTTCGGAACTATCCGTTGAAGCTGAGCAGACTCAACAACGCCGCTTAGGGCTACGCCGCTTGTATTATTATTTTGCCTCCCTGGCTGGTTTGATTTCTACATTTGTTGGGATGGCGGCCATACTGAATTTTGTGATCAGCCTGGCCATTGATCCTGTTTTTTGGACCACGCCTACCCTGCGGGATAGCCTCGCTTTGGGTATCTCGGCGCTGGTGATTGGATTACCGGTGTGGATTTGGGCCTGGCGCCCGATGGCGGAGGAAGCCTCCCGCGAAAACGAGAGCGGCGATCACGCCCGCCGCTCCGTGATCCGCCGGGGCTACCTGTTCCTGGTCTTGTTCGTTGGTGTACTTGGAGTCATGTTCAGCAGCGGTGCTTTGCTGTACCAGCTAATAGAATCATTCTTCGGGAACCCGTCACAGGATTTACTCTACAACGTGCTTCAAGGCCTGGCATTAATTGCCCTCTTTACCGCCTTGTTAATTATCCATTGGCGTGTGCTACGCAAGGATAACCGCCTGGCTCTGCGCACGCTTTCCCGGCGTTATGCCCAATTCCCGGTATTAATCTTGACGCCCGACGATTTGCAGACAGGCGGCGAGCAACAACCTGGAATATTTTCTCGCAGCCTGGTGGATGCGATTCAACGCCTGACCCCCGATCTTCCCGTCGCGGTTCACTCCTATAGCCTGGGAGTTCCGGATGAGACTCTCTCGGCGGCGCAGGCCGTTATCCTGCCGGCAGAGCTGATCGCCCAACCGTCTGAGGCTTATCGTTTATGGCTGCAGGCTTACCCGGGTCAGCGGTTGGTCATCCCTATGCCGGCTCGCAACTGGATTTGGGTGGGGAAAAGCAGGCAGGGAATTCCAGCCCTGGCGCGCCAGACCGCTCAGTTGGTCAGGCAGCTTGCTGAAGGGGAACCGCCTGGAGGCGATGGCGAGACCAGTCCCTGGATGACCGTATTGTATTTCCTTGCGGCTTTGCTTGGATTACTGCTATTGATCGTGCTGATTACCACGCTCCTCGGCTTGTTTGCAGCCTGATATTTGAAATATTTCGAAAAAAGATTGTCAAAAATGATTTTCTCGTTGTATACTCGTAAGCGTAACTAATCACCAGGGAAGGATGACAATACTATGAAGGTAACCGTCTTGCAAGAGAATCTGGCGCATGGCTTGAGCATTGTCTCGCGTGCCGTATCCCCGCGCAGCACGCTGCCTGTACTGGCGAATGTTCTGATGGCGACCGATGAAGGTCGGCTGCGCCTCTCCGCCACCAACCTGGAGCTGGGCATTACCTGCTGGATTGGCGCAAAGATCGAAGAAGACGGTTCAACCACTGTGCCGGCGCGCACTTTTACAGACCTGGTAAGCACGCTTTCCGACCGCGAGGTGGGAATGTCCTTGAATGTGCGGACGCAAACGCTCAATGTTCGCTGCGGGGCCTCCAACACCGACTTGAAGTGCATCGATGCCCAAGAGTTTCCGCCCATGCCCGCCGTGGATACTTCGGATGGCTTGCAAATTAAAGTCTCCGAGCTTAAGGAAATGATCCAGCAGGTCGTTTTCGCCGCTTCCACCGATGACGCCCGTCCCATCTTGACCGGCGTGCTGATGACGGTCAAAGGCGGCAAGGTCACTCTGGCGGCTGCCGATGGATTTCGCTTGTCGGTGCGCAAGGCCGATCTGGCCTCCACCAGCGGGCATTCGATCAGCGCTGTTATCCCAGCGCGTGCCCTTAGCGAGCTGGCGCGCATTGCCAGTGACGGCGAGCAGTTGGTCACGATGGTCATGCCGCGCGGCCGGGGTCAGGTAGTGTTCCGCACCAAGGATGTTGAGCTGGTCTCGCAGTTAATCGATGGCACCTTCCCGGATTACGAGCAAATTATCCCAACCAAGTTCAAGACGCGTGCCGTCCTATCGACTTCGGCTTTTCTCAAGGCTTGTCGCCAGGCCGAAATTTTTGCGCGTGAAGGCTCCCACATTGCCCGCATCAACATCCTTGCAACGGGTGAGCTGCAGCCCGGCTCGGTTGAAATTTCTGGGCAATCAGAGGAGACTGGCTCGAACCAAAATATAGTAGAGGCGACGATTGAAGGGCCGAATATCTTGATTGCTTTCAATGTGCGCTTCTTGCGCGAAGTCTTGGATGTGATTAGGACCCCCAATGTGGCACTGGAGACCAGCACAGATACGGCACCCGGCATGCTCCGCCCGGTTGGCGCGCAGGTGGCTGATGGCGAGTTTCTGCACGTTATCATGCCCATGCACCTAGGCAGTTAAATGACCCTGCCGCCCGCTTCATCAGATCGGGTCTTGCACATCTATCTTTCCCTGGCTCAATACCCCGTTCTGAGCACACAAATTCGCGCCCGCATGCGCCGTGAATTGTTCAACCGCGGCGTGATAACCCCCCAGGCCTTCGAGGCTGAAGTGCGCGAAAAGGCTATCCATTCGCAGGCACTGGAAGGTTTGCACGATCCTTTCAGCGAAGAGCAGTCCGACATTTGGGAGCTGCGCCTGATGCGGGTGCGCGAACACATGACAGACTTTTATTTCGCCTACAATCTGCCGTACAACCTGTTCGAGCAGATTGTGCGCGACTCGCTCTCAGAACGCGGGGCGCATGCCAAAGATCTGCTGATCTCCTTTAACCCAGAGCTGGCGCCGCAGACCATGCTCTTCGAGCAGGCCGTCGCCATCGAGAAGATGCCTCCTGAAGAGCGCGCCGAAGCCGATGCCCGCCTTCAGGAGATCAAGGTTGTATTAATTCGTACGATGATCAGCGACCAGCTTGCTTATGTCAAAATCGCCAAAGAATGGTTCACCATCGCCGATCTGCAGGAAATTCGCAACCGCAAGATTGGTGGAGGCAAGATCGGTGGTAAATCCGCCGGGATGCTCCTGGCAGCACGCATACTGTCCGACGTGGCGGATGATGAAGTCAAGACCAGCCTGCGCATCCCCGAATCGTATTTCATCGGCGCTGACCTGACCTACACTTTCATGGCCCTCAATGGCCTGATCCATCGCGCCGATCAGAAATACAAATTGGATCAGCAAATTATTGATGAATACCCCAAGATCAAGCAGGAGTTCCTGGACGGGCAGTTTCCGCCGGATATCCTGGATAAGCTCAAAGGTTTGCTGGATCACGTCGGTCGGCAGCCGCTGATTGTGCGCTCCTCCAGCCTGCTGGAAGATAACTTCGGCACTTCGTTTGCCGGGAAGTATGAAAGCCATTTCTGCCCCAATCAAGGTACCTTGGAACAGAATCTGCATGACTTGACCCAGGCCATCCAGGCAATTTACGCCAGCATTCTCAACCCGGATGCGCTGCTCTACCGGCGCGCCAAGGGCCTGCAGGATTATGACGAACGTATGGCAATCCTTATCCAGGTGGTGCAGGGTGAGCAGTATGGGCGCTATTTCATGCCGCACGCCGCCGGGGTGGCTTTCAGTCGCAATCTCTACCGCTGGTCGCCGCAAATCCGCCGGGACGATGGCTTTATGCGCCTGGTTTGGGGTCTGGGAACGCGCGCCGTCGATCGGGTAGGCAATGATTTCCCTCGCCTGGTGGCGCTCAGCCACCCCATGCTGCACCCCGAGTCCTCTCCCAAAGCGATCCGGCGCTACTCCCAGCAGTATGTAGATGTGATCGATCTAGAAGATAATAAGTTCAAAACGCTCTCGGTCAATCAAGTGGTTCAATCGCGCTATCCTTTGATGCGCTACCTGTTCCAGGTGGATCAGGGTGGCTACCTGGTGCCGATGCGGGTTATGCTGCGCGAGGCCAATCCGGGAAACTTGGTATTGACCTTCGACGAATTTTTACGGCGCACCCCGCTGGCAAAACGCATGACACGCATGCTGCAATTGCTGGAGAAGCATTACCATGCCCCGGTGGATACCGAATTCACCGTGCAGGTCGTCGATCCCACCACGGTGAATCCGGAGGTGGAGATTACCTTGCTGCAGTGCCGTCCGCAAAGTCATTTGATGGAGAGCGAAGCCCATCTGCCGGTAAACCTGCCGGAGCAGGACATCATATTCTCCACCCGGCGCATGGCGCCTCAAGGCCGGGTCAGCCACATTGAGTATGTTCTTTTCGTTGAGCCAGAATCTTATTACGAACTGCCCACGCCCTCAGCACGGGCTGAGATTGGGCGCACCATCGGGCGGCTAAACGCAGCCTTGGCGGGCAAGGTGTTTATCTGTATTGGTCCGGGACGCTGGGGTACCAACAATCCTGATCTGGGTGTGCGTATCGGTTACGGCGATATCTACCATACCCGGGCTTTGGTAGAGCTCTCTGGCTCGGGGATTGGCCCGGCTCCAGAGCCTTCTTTTGGCACTCATTTCTTCCAGGATTTGGTTGAATCAAATATCTACCCTCTGGCGATCAACCTGGATGACACCGATATGATTTTTCGCCAGGGTTTCTTCTGCGAGTCTCCCAATCATCTGGCTGATTTTTTGCCGGAAAAAGCCCACCTGCCGAGATGTTTGCGGTTGATCGATGCGGCTTCCTACCAGCCCGGCTACCACCTGGAGCTGGTTATGGACGATGAGCAAGGGCGATCCGTTGCGTTCCTGGAAGCGGACTGAGTTGCCTTCCAGTTTACAGGACGAGCACCATGATTGAATCCCTTATCAGGAGGGTCCATGAAAAAATTTATCGCGGTAGCAGGTAATATTGGGGTGGGGAAATCCACCTTGGTAACACTGTTGAGCGAACGCCTGGGCTGGCAGCCGTTCTATGAGCCGGTTGGCGAAAATCCTTACCTGGCTGACTTTTACCGGGACATGCGCGCTTGGGCGTTTCATTCGCAAATTTTCTTTCTGACTCGCCGTCTGCGCGCTCATCGCCAGTTGATCGATCACCCGACTTCGGTGGTCCAGGACCGCACCGTCTACGAGGACGCCGAGGTATTCGCTCATAATCTCTACCGGCAAGGTTTGATCGACAACCGCGATTACAGTTCCTACCGTGAGCTTTATCAGGTGCTCACTGAGTTTTTACCGCCCCCTGACCTGGTCATCTACCTGCGCGCGACTGCTGCCACCCTCGAGCAGCGCATCCATAGCCGAGGACGGGATTACGAGCGTCAGATCTCATTCGACTATCTGGAGCAGGTTAATCAGCTCTACGAAGCCTGGATCGCGCGCTTCAATCTTTGCCCGGTACTGACCGTACCGGCGGATGCGTTGAATTATGTCGCTAATCCAAAACATCTTGACCTGATTGTTCAAAAGATTGAGGACAAGCTGATGGGTAAGGAAGAGGTAGTCTTTGACGCGGAGGAGGTTGCGCGCTGGGGGCAATAATTTTAAACTCAAACACCTCCTTTTTCTACTTCTCCCAATCCGGTGTAATTCTAGCAACCAAACCTTGGGCAGATTCGTATTACATACAGGAGGGCCTTAATGGCCATTTGTCAAACATGTGGAAATGAAAACCGCGACGGGGCGCGGTTCTGCCGCTATTGCGGTCAGCCTCTCGAGCAGCCGCCTGTTGCAGATGCCTCGGTTGCTGGCGCTGAGCCTGCCCCGGCCGACCTTCCGGAAATACCGTTTGCAGATGAAGCGGAGTTATTTGCGGATATGGATAGGGCGCAAGCAGCCCCAGAGCCGGCCAGCGAGCAGGCAGAGATTCCAGCGGTCAATCCACTCGAGTCAGGGGAGGAATCCGCCCTCCAGGATCATGAACAGCCCGAAGAACAACCTGCCATCACTGCCCCTGAAGCAGCGGCTTTGTTGCTCGCAGAAAACCCCTCACCGCCTGCTGAAGACGAGCGCCAGGCAGATGTAGAGACAGAACAGCCTGAGAGTATTGAAGACACCGAGCCGGAAGAATCCTTCGATACTCAACTGATTGGCGCGGTACTCGGCCGGCGCTATCGTATATTGAGCGTTGTATCTGCTACAACCGAGTCACAGGTATTTGAGGTGGAAGATCTTCTGCGCTGCTGGTCCTGCGGCGCACTCCAGGCTGGCCTGGATGAGCAGTTTTGTAATGTATGCGGCGCGGCGCAGACACACAAACCTCGGCTCTGGCTGCGGCAGTATACGAGTGAGGAAATACCGGAATCTGCCGAGGAATGCTTCCATGAAGCTGGGAAAGCTTATTGCCTTGAGCCACAACCCGAGCCTGAAACACCGGCCGCTCTGCTCCCGCCCCTGATGCGCCTGGTAATCGGGTATCGTACAGATCCAGGACTGGAGCGAGAGATTAACGAAGACAGTCTGTTGGTGCTGCTGCTGGCAGAGATTTGCGAATCGCAAAGCTCGCCGACGATGGGTTTCTTCGCGGTTGCCGATGGCATTGGTGGCAATGAGGCCGGAGAGATTGCCAGCCGTACCGCAGTGCACTGCCTGGCGGCAGCCGTAATGGAGCATATCCTGCTCCCGGCGGTGAGCTCGCAGGTGCAGCCTGATGCACCACCAGAGCAGTTGGTAAAAGATGCGGTTTCACGAGCCAATCAGGAGATTATTCGTCTGCGCAGCCAGGCGCAGCGCGAGATCAACATGGGTTGCACCTTGACGGCTGCCCTCGTGTGGGAAACCCAGGCCGTAGTGATCAATGTGGGCGATAGCCGGACATACCGCCTGAGGCAAGGACATCTGGAGCAGATCACGCGTGATCATTCCATCGTCGCTCGCCTGGTAGAGCAGGGTTATATCTCTAAGGAAGAGATCTATGCCCATGACCAGAAGAGTGTCATCTACCGCAGCCTGGGTGATCGCCCCGATGTAGAGATTGATACCTTCCAGTTGGACCTGTTCCCCGGCGATCGCTTGCTGTTGTGCAGTGATGGCTTATGGGAGATGGTGCGTGATCCGCTGATCGAGGAGGTGCTGCTGGAACGTTACGACCCCCAGCAGGCTTGTGACCGCCTGGTCGAGTTGGCGAACTTGAGCGGCGGAGAAGATAATATCAGTGTGGTAGTGATCAATATCGATGCGTCTGCGTAACCCAGTTTTAATGGAGTGGTGCTTTGACAAGCTCGGCAGGTGAAGTGATCTCAGGTCGGTATAAAGTGGTGCGCTTGATCGCAGAAGGAGGGTTTGGCGCGGTCTACCTGGCGCAGGACAATCGCCTGGGCAATAAAACCGTGGCGCTGAAGGAAAGTTTTGATCCGGCGCCTGCTGCCCAGGAGCAGTTCCGCCTGGAAGCCCAGCTCCTGGCAAACCTGCAGCATCCCGGCCTGCCCAGGGTCACGGATTACTTCCTGGAAGCCGATGGTCGGCAGTTCCTGGTAATGGATTACATCGAAGGACGTGACCTGGATCAGCTGGTCATCGATCAGGGGCGACCACTGCCGGAGAGGCAGGCTGCTGCCCTGATGGCGCAGGTCTGCGAAGCGGTTGCATATTTGCACACCCGTCGGCCTCAGCCGGTCATCCACCGCGATATTAAACCGGCCAATATCAAGATCACGCCGCAGGGTCATGCCGTGCTGGTGGATTTTGGCATTGCCAAGCTGTATCACCCGATGAAAGGCACGGCTAAGGTTGCCAAGGCAGTCACCAAGCATTTCTCTCCGCCGGAGCAGCATATCGGCAAGACGGATACTCGCTCGGATGTATATTCTCTAGGGGCAACGACGTATTTTGCGCTCTGCCTCAGCCTGCCGCCGGATGCAATGGAGCGTTTGAACCAGGGCGCGCTGGTCATATATCCATCGCGGGTCAACCCTGCGATCAGCCCCTTACTGGAAAAGATCATCATGCAGTGCCTGGAGCTGAACCCGGATGATCGTTTTGCCAACGCGAATCGTTTGGCAGCCGCTTTGCGGGGCTTCCTAAATAACCATCCGGTGGTCTATGCGCCACCTGGGATTGTATGCCCGCGCTGCGGCTGGGGCAACCGGGCTGGGGCTAAATTTTGTGTCCGCGATGGGGCACCTTTGGGGGCTCAACTGGCTGGAGTTAAACCTTCCATACCGGCGCAGCCTGCCGCATCCTCACCCCCGCTACCGGCTGAGATGCTGTTCGAGATGGCAAATAACTACGCCGCCAAAAA
This sequence comes from Chloroflexota bacterium, assembly GCA_017860725.1. Classification (GTDB taxonomy): domain Bacteria; phylum Chloroflexota; class Anaerolineae; order Anaerolineales; family UBA4823; genus CTSoil-045. Next base: position 10,101 of record JAGDMX010000003.1, read on the forward strand.
AGATTTCGCCCAGGCGATCCCGCGCTACGAAGCCTGTCTACGCCAGGGATTTTCTGACCAGGCGGTCTATTTCAACCTGGGTGTCGCCTACCTGGAAGTGCAGCGCTACACGGATGCCTGCCGTGTCCTGGAGGAAGGCGTCCGACGCTATCCCCAGGATGGCGAGCTGTACTACCAATTGGCGCAGGCATATCGTGGCCTTAATCTTCCGGATAAGGCGCTGTTGTCTTCCGAGGAAGCCGCCCGGTTGGCACCGGCAGACCCAGACAACTTGCGTCAATATGGTGAGCTGCTCTTCGAAGCCGGTCGCTATCAGGCAGCGGTGCACCCGCTGGAAAAATCGCTTCACAAGGATCCAAACAGTTACCATGCCAGCCTGTTATTGGGGCGTGCCTATGGTGAGCTGGGCGATATCAAGAAAGCTGCCAATACCCTCAACCGGGCCGCCAGGATTGAGCTGACCCGGCCCGATCCCTACATTTGGATAGGGATTTATTTCGTGCGCGCCCGCAAATACCGGGAAGCGGTGGTTGCCCTGGAATCGGCTCTCAAGGTCGATCCAAACGCCGCTGCTGCCCATGCCTGGCTGGGTGAAGCCTGGATGCAGCAGTCGCAGTATCAAAAAGCGTTGCCTCACCTCAAGCAAGCAGTTGCCTTGAGTCCTGGCGAGGCTGCCCATCACGCTCGCCTGGGGCGATGCTACGCTGTGTTGAAATATCGTGCAGAAGCCGAAACATCTTTGAAAAAAGCGCTCAAACTGGATCCCAGTTCCCAGTTAGCGCGCGATTGGTTGAAAAAGTTATAATAGGATCAGGTATTTGACGGACAATTCGGCGCCAGGCGATCAATCAAAGCCCGCGCCCAGGAGAAGTACTATGGCTGGAGAAGCCCATATTCATGTAGCCCTACACCGGAAAGCTTACCTGTCGATGAACACCCCACAGCAGGCCTATGTCTTGCTGGAGATCATGCCCACCGTGGCGATCGCTACGCCGCAGGCTGTCAATTTTAGCCTGGTGCTGGATCGTAGCGGTTCAATGGGCGGTGAAAAACTGCAACAGATGAAAGAGGCCGCTCGCCTGGTGGTCGAGCGTTTGTCTCCCGCCGATCTGTTATCCGTGGTCGTGTTTGATGATTCGGCGGATGTCGTCGTGCCTTGCGGCTCGCTGCAAGATCCCGCCACCATCCAGGGGAAAATCGATGCCATCCAGGAACGTGGTGGCACCCACATGTCCACCGGCATGGATAGCGGGCTGAAAGAGCTGTTGCGCGGCCAATCTCCGGATCGTGTCAGTCGCATGCTGCTGCTGACCGACGGGCAGACCTGGGAAGATCAGGAGGCCTGCCTGGCTCTGGCAGACCAGTGCCGCCAGGCTGGCATTTCGATTAATGCCCTTGGCTTAGGAGTAGGTGAGGATAGCAACTGGGACCCCCGCCTGCTGGAAGAGCTGGCTGTGCGCTCGGGTGGCGAATGGGTGGCAGTCGACCGGCCTGATAAGGTTAGTGCCGTTTTTGCCAGCACATTGCGTTCTCTGCAGGGCACACTGGCCACCAATGTCTCGATGACCATGCGTATGGTGGAGGGAGTCTCGCCGCGTGCCGTTTGGCGGGTAACGCCGCTGATCAGCCGCCTGGGACACCAAGCGGTCGGCAGCCGGGATATCCAGGTCTTCCTGGGTGATCTCCAACACAGTAGCGGCCAATCCATCCTGGCAGATCTGCTCTTGCCCCCGCGTAAACCGGGATCTTACAGGCTTTTGCAGGCCGACATCTTGTATGATGTCCCTGAGAGCGGTTTGACACGGCAGCAGGCGGTGGTGGACGTTGTGGTTACCTTCACTGAAGATGCTGCACTGGCGAGCCAGACTCAGCCCCGCTTGATGAATATTATCGAGCGCGTGGTGGCTCACAAGCTACAAACCCAGGCCCTCGATGAAGCCGCCGCGGGAGATATCCCGCGCGCCACCCAACGCCTGCGCGCGGCTGCCACCCGCTTGTTGGAGCTGGGAGAGGTGGATATGGCCGAGGAGGCCAGCCAGCAAGCCCAACGTCTGGAGCAGGTTGGCCAGGTCGACCCCGCGGCTATGCAACGCATGCGCTATGCCACCAAGCGTCTGACGGAAGCCGAAATCCAGGATAGCGAAACGCAACCCGGTCAGTCTGAATCTACGCCTGCCCCACCTGAAGGAGAGCCTTCCCAGCAGGATACTGGTGAGCAAGCAGAGAGTGCTTAAAACAAACCCAAATGACCCCCATTTCCTGTACCGACGTATTGTTACTTGAAATTGGCAAACGATTGAACACTCATTGAAGGAGATGATGCCATGTCAGAGATAATTTGTCCAAGCTGTGGAATGCCTGCTCCAACCGGAGCGATCTTTTGTGATAACTGCGGGTTCGATTTGCGGCATGTCGCCCCATCTGCCCCTGCCGCGCCATCCTCGGCTTCCGTTGCAGAAGCTGCGGGCACGAATTGCCCGGCTTGCGGTCACCCGAATGTCCCCGGGGCAGTTTTCTGCGAGAATTGCGGTGAAGAGATGAGCGCCATGCCGGCTTCACAGCCAGCCTCCCAACCGCCGCTGGTGGCAGTCGAAGAACCCGCTCCTCAGCCAGTCCCTGAGCCAGCTCCAGCGCCGGTCGTCGAGCCGGTTTTGGCTCCTGCCGCACCACTGACCGCTATCCCGGGAAGCTTACTGCTGCGCATGACGAATACGAATCTGAGCATTCCTCCGGGAAAGCAGCTGGTAGTGCTCGGGCGGGAAGACCCGGTGAGCGGTATTTTCCCCGATATCGACTTAGACCCACATGGCGGATTGGAGGCCGGGGTGGGCCGCCAGCATGCCCAAATCCTCATCCAGGATGGGCTGTTGTATCTCGAAGATCTCAACAGCGTTAATGGTACGGTGCTTAATCGCCAGCGGCTGACACCGCGCCAGCCTGCCCTGCTCAAAGATGGCGATGAAATCCGGCTTGGAAAGTTGGTATTGGCCTACTCTGCAGCATAAATCCATGGAACATGATTTTCATGGCATGTAGCGGCCAGGAGTAATTCCTATGTCCGAAGTGATCCAGTTAAAGTGTATGTGCAATCGCGATGCTGTGGCCGTGATCAACCAGCCGCAGCTGGTGTACGTGCTCACGGAGCTGTTCCCAGGGAAAGTGCTGTCACGCAAGCGTATGCCGCTCAACTTCGCCCTGGTGCTCGACCGCAGCGGGTCGATGGCGGGCGAGAAGCTGCGTACGATGAAAGAAGCGGTCAAGAACATCTTGGACCAGCTCGAGCCAGTCGATATAGTGTCGATTGTCACATTTGAAAATCGCACTCAAATTCTGGCGCCCGCCCAGGAGGCGGTAAATAAAGATCAGCTTAAACGCCTGGTTGACCAGATCCACGACGGTGGGGGCACCAAGATGGCCCTCGGTCTGCGGGAAGGACTGGATCAGGTCGCTCAGCGCCAGGCAGCTGACCGGGTCAGCAGGATAGTCCTGTTGACCGACGGCGAAGCCACCGACCGGTTGGACGATTCGCGCCACCTGGCCGACCAGGCCGGCAAGCAAGCCATTCCAATTATCGGCCTTGGCTTTGGTAAAGACTGGAATGAAGAGTTCCTGTTTGATCTAGCCGATCGTAGCTTGCTGGCCAAGCCGGGTTCGCATTCCGGCATGGTGGAGTACATCCCCAGGCCAAAGGATGCCATGGGCATTTTCCAGCAGGTGTATCAATCCATGCAGGTCGTTGCCCAGGATGTTCAGGTAACCATGCGCATGGTGCAGGGTCTGGAGGCACGCCGCGTCTGGCAGGTCGTCCCCACAATAAAAGATATTGGCCCGGATGCGATCCAGGGCAGGGCAATTGTCATTCCGATAGGTGAGCTGGAGAAGGGTGGGGCAGCCTACCTGGCTGAGATCATGCTCCCGCCGCGCCCCATAGGGGCAGTACGGATTGCACAGACCGATATTACCTACAATCTTGCCGGGCAGGTGCAGCCACGTGAGGCCGCCGACCTGGTGGTCAACTTCACCAACGATCCGGCCGCAGTGGCGCGCCTGAACGGTCATGTGATGAACGTCGTCGAGAAAGTTCAGGCCTATAAGCTGCAGACCCAGGCTCTGAGCGAAGCGGAGTTGGGTAATGTGCGCGGCGCATCCCAAAAGCTGCGCCAGGCGGTGACTATCCTGCTGGCTCAAGGAGAAGCGGATTTAGCAGACCAGATGTCACAGGAAGCCGATCGGCTCGAGCAGTCAGGCCAGATGTCCAACGAGGCTAAAAAGACCATCAAGCTCACCAGCCGCAAAACGATCAAGCTCTCCGATTGAAAGCATAGGCCCTGAAGATGCAAAACACTTTAGGGCCTGTGATATCATCCCTGTATGCCGCTTCTCCCCGGTACGCTTCTCAACCGGCGCTACCAGATTGATAAACTCCTAGCCCAAGGCGGGTTTGGTACGGTCTATCGCGCCGTTGATCAATCCTTGCAGGTCGTCACCAGTTTGAGCGTGAAGCGGTCATCCTGGCGGGATTACACCACCCCAACCTGCCGCGTGTCACCGACCATTTTTATTTATCCGATCAAGGTCAATACCTGGTGATGGATTACGTCGACGGCGAGGATTTGCAGACCCGCCTGGACCGGCTGCAAAAACCACTGCCGGAACCGGAAGCCCTCAACTGGATTGGCCAGGTCTGCGATGCCCTCACTTACCTGCATTCCCAAAGCTCGCCAATCATCCATCGCGATATCAAGCCTGCCAACATCAAGATCACTCCCCAGGGCCGGGCTATGCTGGTGGATTTCGGTATCGCCAAGGTTTATGACCCCCACTTAAAAACCACCCTGGGCGCGCGCGGTGTGACCCCGGGTTATTCGCCCCTCGAGCAGTATGGGCAGGGGACGACTGACGCCCGCAGCGATCAATATGCTCTGGCTGCTACGCTATATACGCTGCTCACCTGGCAGGAACCGCCCGAGAGTATCGCCCGGGTTACCGGGACAGCGTTGGCGGCACCTCGTAGCATCAATCCGGCGATCAGCCCATCCACCGAGCACGCCCTGCTACGTGGGCTGGAAACCCTGGCCCGAGACCGCTTCTCAACCGTCGCAGCATTTAAGACGGCACTGCTTTCGACCGGCGCACCCACGACCAAACCGGCTCCCTCAGGTCGTCCTGCCCGCGGGCAGCCGGTGCCAGTCCATGAGCCACAGCTACTGGAAAAAGGCCCGGTGGGTATCGAATGGGTCGTTATCCCGGCCGGTAAGTTTCTGTTCGGCCCGGCTAAAAAGACGATCTCGTTGCCGGAGTACCGCATAGCCAGATTCCCGCTGACCAACGAGCAGTACCGGCTGTTTCTGGATGCCAATCCGCACTTGCCGCCGCCATCCGGTTGGTCTGGTCGTTCCATCCCGCGAGGCAAACAGCGTTATCCTGTAACCGGGGTGGGCTACGAAGATGCATTGTCCTTCTGCCGTTGGGCTGGCTGCCGCTTGCCCAGCGATGAAGAATGGGAGAAAGCGGCGCGTGGCACAGATGGCCGCCCGTATCCCTGGGGGACAGTGTGGGAAGATGGTAAATTTTGCAACACGAAAGAAGCGCGCCTCGGCGGGACCACCCCGGTCGAGCGCTATCCCTTGGGAGTCAGCCCATACGGAGTATGGGATATGTCTGGTAATGTCTGGGAGTGGACCCAGGGCATGAATCTGAAGGGCGGCTCCTATACCCAAAACCGGGTCATTGCCAATGTGGCACACGTTAACTGGATGCACCCTTCTACGGCTCTGCGCCTGGGGGATGTGGGTTTTCGCCCGGTCCGCTAGGGAGTAAAATTCTCGTGTCATGAGTGAGATCACCTGTCCGACCTGTGCCACCCTAAATCCGCATGGAGCGGCGTTTTGCGCCAATTGCGGCGCAGCCTTGCTCGGAGACTCGGGCCCGCTTAAGGTAGGCCAGATGATGCACGGGCGCTACACGGTTTTACGCCCCTTGGGTAAAGGCGGTATGGGGGCGCTTCACTTGGCCAGCGAGACGATTGCCGGCCAGGACCGTCTGGTCGTGATCAAAGAGATGCTCGATTATTACGACCCTGCCGATCCCCACGGTGAGACCAAGGCATTGAAGAGATTCGAAACCGAGGCCGCCACCCTGGCGCGCTTGAACACCGCCGGCATCCCCCAGTTGTTTGATTACTTCCGCGAGGGTGGTCGCAACTACATTGTCATGCAGTACATTCAGGGCCAGAACCTGGAGAGTGGATTGACGCACCAGGACGATCATGGCAACCTGGTACCGGGTAAGGCTTACCCGGTTGAGCAAGTGCGCCGCTGGGGCCTCCAGCTTTGCAAGGTGTTGGAAAACCTGGCTGGTCAAAATGTCGTGCACATGGATATTAAGCCCGCCAACCTGATTGTGAGCGAGGCTGGTGATGTCTGGTTGGTGGATTTTGGTACTGCCAAGGCGCAGCGCTCGATTCACCCAGGCGGTGCGGTAGGTCTGGAAAAATCCAGCGTGTATGGCACCCAGGGCTATGCGCCCCCCGAGCAGGCAGCCGGTAATGCCGAGCCTCGCTCGGATATCTATGCTCTGGCTGCCACGCTCTATCACCTGCTGACCGACGACGATCCACGCAGTAATCCCTTTGCCTTTGCCAGGCTGGATCAGTTGCCTCAGGATATCAAGCTGGCGCTCAAATCGGCCTTGTCTTTCGAGGTTAATCAGCGCTGTACGGCCAGGCAGTTTGCTGCCTTGCTGGAGAAGGATACCGGCCCGCTCACTAACACGGTTTTCCGCTGGCAAGATGGCACGCTGGCCAATCAGCCCAAAGAACTGGCAGTGTCCGCCAACCGCAACTGGGAAGAGGCGCGCGGCTATTTTGTCGGTGATGCCTGGAACAAGTGGTTTAAGGATCTTCATCGCTATGATCTCGTCGGGCAAATCCAGCAGGTCAAGTCGCAGCACAAAGACCCGGACCTGGCCCTGGATGCCTTCCTGCGCTCGTTGGACCCTACCCTTGACCCGCCGGGATTGCTCTTACCGGTAGCAATTCTGGATGCCGGGGTTATACCCTGGCAAAAACAATCCACTCTGGAGCTGGATATTTTTAATTTGGGGGGCGGTGTCCTGCAGGCGCGCTTTATCGAGTTGCCGGCTGGAGTCAAGGTCTCCCCGGAGCAGTTTGTCACCCACGAATGGCAAAGGGTAAAAATTAGCCTGGATACCGGTGAGCTGTCGCCTGGGCCCAAGCAGCAGACCCTGTTTATTGGCATCGATGCTGGTATAGCAGGTAAGAAATTTATCCCGATTACCATCACAATCCCTGAGCCGAAACTGCGTGTGGATCGCAGCCAGATCGATCTGGGCGCGATCGGGCGCGGTGAGACGGCACTGGGTTCGCTGCGGGTCAGCAACTCGGGGGGCAGCTCCTTTATCGTCGAGGCAGCCGTCCAGCCCGGTTGGCCACGCCTCGATCCCGCCCGTTTTTTGTGTGCGCCAGGCAAAAACTACCTGGTCAAGATCAAAGCCTCATCACACGATTTAAAAGCCGGTGAAAACATTGCCCAGATCAGCCTGCGTGCCCGCGCCGGCAACTGGTCGCAGACGACTAAAGTGCCGGTTCGTCTGGTTTTACAGCAGGAGAAGATCTGGCAGATCGATTGGACGCCTTCCTTGGGCGGGGCGCTGATAATGGTTTTCTACGGTGGGATTTTGGGGATATTTCTCGGGTTTATGACCGCCTATACTTTCCAAGGTATCACGACAACCCTGGGCGCTGCGCTGGCTGGTGCGGTGATTGGAATGTTTATCTCGCTTTTGCCGAGTGCAATCGCCGGCGCAGTTGGGCGGGTCAGCAGCCAGGCCGGCCGGCAGGGGCTGCGTGCTGGGTTGCGTTCGGGGGTTGCTCTGGGGATGCTGGTAGGTGCACTCGCCGGAGCTGCCTTTGAGTGGATTCTTTCTGGGTTAGGCCTTGCCCTGGTAAGTGGCGAAGGTTTGAACTTGTTCGGCGCTCTGGTGGGTGCCACAGTCGGCTTGGCGCTGGCGTCTTTGATCGGCTGGCAGGGTCGTCGCTAGGGCGATTCCTGGCCGTATAGAGGTGTGTTTACACTTTGCCGGGGGGTAGTTCCTGAGGATTCACCTGGAAGCTGTGCCCGCAGTACTGACAGAAAGCGGCATCGGCAGCGCTTTTCCGCCGGCATGTCGGGCAGGTCTGCAGTTTCTTCCCTTTTGCTTGGCGTTTGGGCTGGGGTGAAGTCAGCTGAGGGCTTTGGGACGCTTTCTTACTGCCGGGGAGTTTCTTACGCAAGTTGTGGGCTGCCTGGATACCGCGCTGATATGCCCGTTGGTAAAGCTGGCTCATCTGCTGGCGCGTCACATGCCGGCCGGTCAGGTACCACTGCAGTACCACATTCCCTACCACGTAAGTCCCGGCATACGAGATGGCAACCTTGGGGACAATCCCCCACAGTGGGATCAATCCAACCAGGCTGCGTGCCAGTTGTCTCCAGAAGAAGCCAGCCCCTAGAATACTACCAAACTCGCGAATATAGTCCTGCCATTCGACAGAATAGCCCAGCACCAGCCCAAGCTTGTACACCAGGTAGAGCTGGTTCTTGGTGAGTACAATCGTGTCTGCGATCACCAATGGGATATTGAAGACAGGCACCAGCTCGGCCAGCCCGGTGCTCAAGGAGAAGGCCGCGTTAGAGAAACAGGTATCGTTGATCATGAAGCGGGCAATCGGCACTCGGAACATGGGGAAGTCTCGTCCCAGTGGAACAAGCTGGTCGGGCATGAGTTGGATCACTGCCGGGGCGAATTTGCTTTGCAGAAACTCGGTATCCGTCACCGCCCCGTGGAGTACTTGCCGGTTCCTGGTCTCGGTGCTTGGAATAACCGCTTGCCCGCCATCGGGATAGGTTGAGTAATCTACTAAGACAAATACTTTTCTCCCGCGATCAGTCCAATCCAACGCCAGCGCTTTTTCCTGTTCGACATTCGCTTTTTGCGCATCAATAACCAGGATGATCAGATCGGCAGAGCTGGCTTGTTCGGCAGCCTCCAGGCCTGCCACGAACACCGGTGTCTGCGCTTCCATATTGGGATGATAGGGATCGCGCCGCAGCTGGCCAGCTAATGCTGCCCGGGCGGCTGGCGACTCGCTGACGACAGCGATGCGCACGCCGTGCAGCGCCTGCTCGCGCAGCGGCCGCAGATCGACCTCTTTAATAGTGTTCCAGGTATTATTGAGGACAACCAGGTTGGACATTTAATCTGCATCCATTAGTAAACACAGTCAATCCTGTGAAGCAGCCATTTCCAAGAATAAAAACAGGACGAACCGCTGTTTTGGGAACCGTCCTGCTTTTCATCGGGCAAAGGCTTTATCTACCTCAGTTCGGGATAAGGAAAAAAGGGATAAACCCAAAATTCTTTTATCCCGAATTCACGTTTATTAGCTCAATCCCAAAGAACGGGTAACACAGTTGTACAGGGATGTCGTTGTGTTGGCGACCCCTTTCGTCAGGGCTTCGGCTTCTCGGTCGGCTTTTGAGAAAAAGCCCGTCACATTGCTTGCTGCCGACCCGACCTGTTCGGAAAGCGTCTGTAGTGCACTCCCGGATTTTAGATTTGTTCTGACCTTCATGAATACTTCCCTTCCTGTTTTTTGCCTGTTTATCAATAGTCGACCAGGCTTGACATCTGATTTACTAGAAGTTATCTCAAAATTAAGGTGAGGGAGTGTTTTTCGGCGGCGTAGCTACCGCAAAACACTCCAACCCTCCATTTGTTGAAATGAGTCTAATATATAGAAAACATACCCGGTTTGTGTTAGGCATATTATCATGTTCTGATCCTCGGAGCAAGTGCAATTTGTCGGCCTACTGGCCCTGTCCGCGATAAGTCATTTGACTGAATTTCGGCCACGGCTGTGCAATCCATTAATTGGTTAAGAAATCTATTTTATAATACGGTGGCTGTCGCCGTATTCGATATTATTTCCAAGCATGAGATGGAAAAGCTATGTTAGATAATTTACTCAATGTACTCACAGTTGCCGCCTGGGTGGGGTTTGCATTCCTGGTAGCGATCCTGGCAATGCGCGCCTTTCAGGTCGGCGGCCTGCGGGAATCTATAAAAGCCCTGACATCCTGGCGTATCCTGCTGGCCCTGCTGATCACAGTCACCCTGTCGCTGGTCAGCGCCAGCCTGGTGTTTGTTGAGCCTCAGCAATCAGGGGTAGTGATTTCCTTAATTAGCCCTGAAGGCTACCGCAGTGAGCCTTTGCGCTCCGGTTTGCACTGGATAGTGCCCCTGGCGGAAAAAGTCGTACTGTATCCCATCTATTTCCAGAACTATACCATGTCCGCCGAGATGGCCGAAGGGAGCAAATCCGGCAACGATGCCATTGCAGCCAGAACTTCGGATGGTCAGGCCGTCTATGTGGATACTTCCGTGATCTACCGCATCGACCCGAATGAAGTCATCCGGGTACATATTGATCTTCAAAATCGCTATACCGAGGATTTCATTCGTCCCATTCTGCGTGGGCTTGTCCGCACCGAGGTTTCTCAGTTTACCGCGGATGAAGTCAACAGCTCCAAGCGCAAGAATCTGGAGTCCAATCTGGAGGAGCTAATCCGCGAAGCTTTCAACGAGAAGGGTTTCGTGTTGGATCGCTTTTTACTGCGCAATATTGCTTTTTCGTCTCAATATGCATCCGCTATTGAGCAAAAACAGGTTGCCGAGCAAGATCGTATTCAGCGTGAATACCAGGCCGAGCAGATACGCAAGCTGGCAGAGGGCGAGCGGGATAAGCTGAAAATCGAAGCCGAAGGGCGGGCGCAGGCGATCCTGGCAGAAGGTCAGGCTCAAGCGGATGTGATCCTGCTTAAAGCTCAGAAAGAGGCGGAAGCCTTACAGTTGATCAACGAAATTCTTCAACAAAACAAGGATTTGCTGACCTATCGTTATGTTGATAAGCTGGGGCCAGGGATCAAGGTCATGTTGGTACCCAATAACAACCCCTTCCTTTTGCCGATTCCAGATATGGGTCTCGATGCGGGTACACCAACTGTTACCCCAACACCAACGCCAACTCCGACTCCGACGCCTACCCCCACTCCTACGGCAACGCCGTAGTCGGTGAGGGAGATATGTTATAATCCGGCTAATTTGGAAAACCAGTACCCAATGTTTGCGACCCAAGGAGGCTGATTATGTGGTTACTTGCGTTCATCATCGCGGCTGTGGCAATCGGGTATTACTTCGGGAAGCGTACCAAGAAGACAACCTGATCCTGTCGCGATTCGATTTCAAAACGAAGGAGACTGAACTATGGAGTTGATCTTGATCTTGTTGGCTGTGGGTGTCATTGGCTATCTCTTTGCCCGCAGTCAATACAGCAAGAATGTTGATAAAGCAACCGATCAGGTAGTATCTACCTCGAAAGATCTGGCAGATAAAACCGAGGATCTATGGCGCAAGCAGTTCGCTAAAGGCAAGTATGCCGATGGTTTGCGCAGTTGGGCGGCTGGTCCAGCTGCCAATGAGCTACCTGCAGATTTCAAATCCTGGTTAGCCGGGTTGTCGGATAAGGAGGCTCAGGCGTTTACCAAAGAGCTGTTCAACTATCTTTCTGGGCTGGGCTATGACCTGCCTAAGCTGATCGGTGGGGAGATCGTTCTGGCTCCGCCGCAACGCCAGGTCTTTGTGGAGACGATTGTTGTCTACAGCCAGGCTTACCGCAAGGCTAAAGATGCCCAGAAGCAGTCCGAGTCCGAAGCGAGTGCATCTCCCGCAGAAGGACAGTCTGCCCCTCAGGAAGTTAAACAGCCTGCCGAGAAAAGCGTCAGCCGGCGCAAGAGTGACGGCACCGAAGCCACCGATCTCCCACCTGTGGTGGCATAACCTGAGAAAACAAAACTCACCCCTTGGCAAAGAGGGGTGAGTTTTTCATTACGGGAGTTTTTATTGAAAGGCTCCCCGCCCTAGCACCAATTGCACCAGATTTCCATACTGCCTGGCAGCCCGGCTGTTGGGGTCCAGCTCGAAGATCGTTTTACCCTCTACCGCGCATTCACGCAGAACCGTGGCGCGATGGATCGGATCGAGCAACAAGCCGCTGAAGCGTTTATGTAAGTCTTGCAGGGTGGCTTTACTTTCCCGGGTAACATCATCGAAAAATGTAGGTAAGATCCCCAGGATTTCACCTTTCCAATCGAAATCCTGGCGGATTTTTTTTAAGGTTGCAATGATACTGAATACGCCATCCGAAGCCAGGTAATCCGTGGCGCACGGGATAAGCACATTATCCGCAGCCCATAGCGCTTGCTCCTGCAGCTCTCCAACGCTGGGCGATGTATCGATGATCACGTAATCCAACCCGTCCGAACTGGCGGCTGGCAGCAGCTTGTTTGCCGTGAACGAGATCGGCGCTCGCTGGATGCTCAATACAGTCTGAGCCGTCGCAGTTTTTTTGTCGCCCAGGATCACGGAAAGATTGGCCCGGTCTGTCAGCCGGATCACTTGGTTGAGGGGTTCTTCGGCTACCAGTAAATTAAATGCGCCCGATTCCTGCTTTAAGCCCAGGATCGTGGCGCACTGTCCTTGCGGATCGAGGTCGACGAGCAGCACGCGTTTACCCTCCAAAACCAGCCCATGCGCCAGATTGACTGCAGTGGTGGTTTTCCCCACGCCGCCTTTTTGGTTGGCAACGGTGATGGTCGTCGTCATGGGCTCTCCTTACGGGTTAGATTCGATAATGATTCTTTTCGCCGAGGCAGGTGGCGTGTAACCGGGCGGCCAATCGGTAAATTCATCAAAAGAAATGCTCGACAGGTCGGCATTGAGCGTGTATTCCTGGCCCTCTACCTGAATCACCTGGCTCAAGATTGCATCGACCAGATTGGCAGCTCTGAAATCTGCAAAGGAGAAATCAACGCCGGCCAGGTTGGTCTGGGGAAATTCTGTGGCAACCGTCGATTTATACAAATCCGCCACACAGATATACAGAACAGCATCCTCCCACAGCCGGTTGTTATAGTAGCTGCGGCCCAGGTTGGCGCCCAGATTGAAACGTGATTCTTTCAAGGCGCCATCTGCCGCGAGCAGGAAAGTCCCATTCTGGCAATCCAGAGAGTAGATTGTGCTGAGAAAATCCTGGTAGGTGGTTTCTGCGGGGAACTCGATCGGTTCGGCGCTGACAAACACCGTATTGCTGATTACTGTGGTGACGAATTTTGTCTCGGAAAAATCGCCTCCCACCAGCCGGGCTCCACTAAGATCGGTGCCTACCAGGCTGGCGCCTCTCAAATTTGCTGAGCGTAAATCGGCCTGTTGCAGGTTAGCCAGGTCCATAACGGTGTTGCGCAGGATGGCGTAACGCAGATTGGCTTGAGTCAGGTCGGCAGATGATAGGTCGGCATCTGCCAGGTTAGCCGATTGCAGGTTGGCGTTTGCCAGGTTGGCGCCGGAGAGATTGGCGCGCAATGTAATCTCTTCACCAGCAATTGATCGGGAATCAGCCCATATCACTGGGGTGTAACCGCGCTCGCTGAAGCTGGCCTGTGCCAGGTTGGCTCCGCTGAGGGTGGCGCCGGCCAGGTAGCTGCCGGCCAGGCTTGCCTCAGTTAGATCAGCACCATCCAGCACTGTTGGGAAGGGCGTATCGAACAGGCCAACGAATACATCCAGTTTTGCGTCTCGCATGAGTGCTCGCCGTAGATCGGCTCCAGCCAGGCGGGAAGCCTGTGAGTTCACCCGATCCAGAATAGCGTTTGTCAGGTTGGTGCCTCCCATGCGAGTATCTACCATGGTAGCCCCGGTCAGATCGGCGTTTTGCATATCCGCACCCGATGCGGTTGAATTAATCAAGGAAACTCCGGAAAGGTTTGCCTCTACCAGCTTGGCACCGCGCAGGCTGGCGTTATCCAGGGTCGCGCCTAGCAGATTGGCTTGCTCCAGAATTGCCCCTTGCAGCGTTGCACCTGTCAGGTTGGCACCATCCAGACTGGCGCCGGTTAGGTTGGCACCGTTTAGATTGGCCTCCTCCAATTGTGCTCCTCCCAATTTGGCGCCCGCCAGGTTAGCCCCAATCAATGTGGCCTTGTCTAAGATGACTGCGGTCAGTGTGACCCCTTGGGTAAAATCGACGCTAGTCAGAATAGCATTAGTCAGATCTGCCCCACTCATGTTGGTATTGCGCAGCGTGGCATCGCTCAAGTTGGCTTCGGTCAGGTTGGCCCCAATTAAATCGGCCTCGCTGAGGTCACTGTTGATCAAGTTCGTCCCCACCAGGATTGCCCCGCTTAAATCGGCATTGGCAAAATCGGCATTTTGGAGAGATGCTCCGGTGAAGTCGACACCGTTCAACGTTGCGTCGGAAAAATTGACGCCATCCAGGGTTTTATTACGGAAGTCTTGTCCGGTCAAGTTATCACCCGAGCAGCTTGGTGGGCAGCGCAAACTACGGATGAGAAAGATCGCCAGCAGGAGAATGACCGTAATCACGGCGATCATCGCCAGCATCTCAATCAGCGCACGGTTTTTTGCTGGTATTTTCAGAGCGCTCATGGCTGATTTTCTACCTTGATCGCCGATGCGGGTATTTGGAAGCCAAGCGGCCAGATCGTGCTGTCATCGTACAGGGCACCTTGAAATTGGGCATCCTTCAATAAGGGCTTTAGTTGTGACTCGATCAAATCCAGAACAAGTGGGTCGTAGGCTGCTTTAAAGATATCGGTCTGGGCTAAAGCCTGGCGCAACTCATCTCCAGTCAGGTTTTCGTAAGAGAAATCCTCTCCGGCACCTGGGGGTAAAGGCAGGGTGACTACTGCTCCGGTCAGATCTGCCCCGCGCAAATCCACCCCGCTCAGGTTGGCGCCTACCAGGATCGCGCCGTTTAACTTGGCTCCCGATAAATTGGCGCCTGTCATGTCGGCTCCCAGGAGGGTGCTGCCTGCCAGGTATGCCTGGCTCAGATTGCTACCGATCAGCGAAGTGAGATTAAGCCAGGCGCCTCCCAGGCTGGTATCGCGCAGGTCGGCTCCACTGAAATTGGCCGTGCTGAGTGCGCCGCCGCTCAGATTGGCGGCACTCAGGTTTGCACCGCTCAAGGTCGTCTCGATCATCTCGACCCCACTCAGGTTGAGTGCGCTCAGGTTGCTGCCAATCAACTCGGCGCCATTGAAGTTTGCACCGTTCATGAGCGCCTGTGTCAGGTCAACGCGTGATAGCGAAGCTCCTTCCAGGTTGGCCCCTCGAAAATCGGTTCCATCAACTCGTGCGTTGCGCAGGTTGGCATTCGAAAGATTAGCACCGATCAACAGAGCCCCGCTGAGATTGGCACTCTCTAGATCGGTTTCTTCCAGGTCTGCCCCGCTCAGGTTGGCATTAACCAGGTTAGCCCCCACCATCACCGCTTTTCCCAGGTTAGCTTCTACCAGGTCGGCGCCCTCCAATTTCAAGCCTTCCAGGTTTTTCCCGCTTAAATCCGTCCCTACACAGGTTGGGGGGCAACCGTCCGGTAGTGCTGTACCGCAGCTTGCAGTTAGCAGCACTACCAGGGTGATGATGCAGACCAGGAAATACCGCTGCATATCTATCCGACTCGTGGTATAGAGAATTGGAAAAGCTGGTTCAGCTTATCTTGCCGCTCTTTGCAACCGCAGCTATTGCCGGTCACTTGCTCGTAGGTCTTGGCCAGTTGATCCATACCAGTCAGGTGAGCCAGGTCGGCTACCGTGTCTCCGAGACCATTTCCGACCTTCAATCCAGTTCGTACCTTCATCTTTTTCTCCTTGCTTTATTATATTAGGAAGTACGCAGTTGCGAGCATGTCTCAT
>JAGDMX010000331.1 GCA_017860725.1 Chloroflexota bacterium
GGCGTTACCTCCAGCAGCTCGTCATCAGCAAGGTACTCGATCGCTTCATCCAGGCTCATCCGGCGTGGTGGAGTCAGGCGTGTTTCCATCTCACCACGCGCCGAGCGCATGTTGGTCAGCTGCTTTTTCTTGCACACATTGACCGACAGATCACCAGGCCTTTGATGCTCTCCCACCACCATGCCTTCATACACTTCCGTGCCCGGGTCGACGAACAGGATGCCGCGCTCCTCAGCGTTTTTCAGGCCATAGGTCGTGGTCTGCCCGCTCTCCCAGCTCACCAGCGAGCCGGTCGAACGTCCGCTGATGGTGCCTGCCATGTCGAGATAATCATGAAATAATGTGTGCAAGACACCCGCGCCGCGCGTAGCAGTCAGGAACTGGTAGCGAAAGCCCAGCAAACCCCGTGTTGGGATCAGGAACTCCAGGTGAACGGTGTTCTCATTAGAGTGATGCATATCGAGCAACTGGCCACGCCGCGACCCCAGCATCTCCACCACCACGCCTACCGTATCCGGATCGGTCTCAATATAGACATCCTCAAAAGGCTCTAAAGTCTCGCCTGCATCACCTTTGCGCAGGATAACATCCGGCCGAGATACCTGGAACTCATACCCTTCACGCCGCATGGTCTCGATCAAGATCGCCAGATGCAGCTCACCGCGCCCCGAAACCAGGAAAGAATCGGTGTTTTCTGTCTCAGCCACACGCAGGGATACGTTGGTACGCAGCTCGTCAAATAAGCGCTCGCGCAATTTGCGAGAGGTGCCCCAGCGACCTTCACGCCCCGAAAATGGAGAGGTGTTCACGCCGAAGGTCATCCGCACGGTTGGCTCTTCCACGCGGATGGTCGGCAAGGACTCCGGATGCTCCGGGTCTGCCAGGGTCTCGCCAATTGCGATGCCTTCCAATCCTGCTAGAGCAATGATTTCGCCCGCCTCGGCTTGTTCAACCTCCGTTCGCTTAAGACCCTGGTGAATGTAAAGGTAGCGGGCGCGCTCGGGGAGCACGGATCCTTCCAACGTAATGCGTGCCAGCGCCTGCCCTGCGTGAATCTGGCCGGCAAAGATCCGCCCGACAGCTGTAACACCACGGTACTCGTCATAGCCCAGAGTCGTAACCAGCATCTGTAAGGGTGCCTCATTGTCAACATGCGGCCCAGGGATATGGCGCAAGATCGCCTGGAAGAGCGGCTGCAGATCCGGGCTTAACTCCTTGTTCAGCCCTGCCTGGGCCGTAACCGCATTGGCGTAAATCACCGGAAAATCGGCCTGTTCGTCGCTGGCTCCCAACTCAATAAACAAGTCAAAAGTCTCATTCAGAACGCGTTCCGGCTCGGCATCTTTACGATCCACCTTATTAATCACGACAATGGCGCGATGCCCCATCTCCAATGCCTTTTTTAGCACAAAGCGAGTCTGTGGCATCGGGCCTTCGGCTGCATCGACCAGCAGCAGTACCCCATCGACCATATTCATAACCCGCTCTACCTCGCCGCCAAAATCGGCATGTCCCGGGGTATCCACGATATTTATTTTGACCATCTGCTGGCTCTGCTCATCCCAGATCTCGATAGCTGTGTTTTTCGCAAGGATGGTGATACCGCGTTCACGTTCCAGGTCGTTTGAGTCCATAACCCGCACGATCACTTGCTGGTTCTCGCGAAAGATGTGTGCTTGTTTGAGCAGTCCATCTACAAGCGTGGTTTTGCCGTGATCAACATGGGCGATAATGGCCACATTTCGCAAATCATTTCTTTCTATCAACATAACAACTTCTCAATTCTGAAAACTCAAATCCTGCCATATAACACAAAAAACCCCAGCCTTGTAGGCCGAGGCCTTCACGCACGAGATGCTATTGTATCGGAAAGCGATGATTTTGAATAGGGATGTACCGGTTAAATCCCAACCCAATCAACTACCAGTTTCATTTGGTTTTTGTATGATGCCCCAAAGCTGCGCGACACGGTATTCCCAAGAATTAGTGCTCAGAAATTCCCGTATCTCACCTTCATCAACCCGGGCTACCAGAGCTCTCCGTATATTTTGTAAAAACTCGTTGTCATTTTGTGAGAAGAAAATACCCGGGATACTTTTCAGCTCCGGTAATGCCGGAACAACGACGAGTTTTTCCATCGCCAGGTATTCGTAAATTTTTAACGGGCTGGTTGCTAGAGTAATTTCATTAACCTTCCAGGGGATAATGGCAACATCTGCTGCCGCCAGATACACAGGTAGATCCATGTGTCTTTTCAACCCCAAGAAATACAAATTATGGGGAGGGTTAGCATACTGGCCTTGATAATCACCGATTACAACCACCGCAAGATCGGGATAGGTTTGGGCACATAAGACTAATAAGTCCCAATCAAACCAGGTCCCATACAATGCACCAATATAGATCAAACTCTGTTGGCTACCAGGATAATCCTTCGGGCGATCGAACCGCCGATCCGGGTTGAAAAGCCGCAGGTTGGCGGCATTCGGCAGTATCGTCACTGGCCTGCTACACAGGCGCTCAAGCCGATCCGCCAGGGCGGGCACCGTTGCTGTATGGATAGAGGCCATTTGGGCAATATTGCTCTCAACTTCTTTGTTGTACCACTCACCACCCAATGAGGTCTCCCAATCATCCACCAGCTCGTAAACAATGGGAATTGCTCGGTGCTTAAATTCCTTCAAAATCGGGATTACATTCAGCAACGGGATTTCCACTAATGCCGCAATCTTATCTTGTGAAAGTGCCAAATGATAGCGGTTCAGGAACTTGTCCAGCGAAAAATACCGTAGATAATCGTGAAACAGGTTCGGATGCCGAATTCGAATATCTAAATCAATACTTTCGCCCTTCGGGAAGGCGTAGATATAGACAACAGCGAATTGCTGACGGATCATCTCCTGTGCTAATTGGGCAAATCGGGAGCCACCGCCCGTGTCATCGATGGGTACGCCCGCGAGGACGAAAACTATACCACGCACCGTGTTAAGGCGGATTTGGCTGGCTTTCATCCGATGCCTTGCACCAGCTAAAAAGCCGAGACTCATTGCCATCGCGTTTCCCAACTGTAAGAGTGACTCTTCGATGGAATACTTTCGAACCACAGCCCTGATCAGCAGAATAATAACCCAGGCAGCCGCAACGATCAATCCGGCCCAGATATACACAATTCGGTCCAGGTACATGCCCGACAATATTAAGAGGATAGTGAGAGCAAAACTCACGGATGCCCAGAGAAGTTGGAGGAACGCATAGAGATAGTAACGGTTATGGAGCCCAGCTTCGCCATCTCCAAATGACCAACGGGCGAGCTTCTTCCATAAATCAGGAATGGTTTCCGGTAACTCCCAATCTACCAGCGCCTGCGGAACAAAGGCGGCACTACGGACGGATCGCTTGATCTCCAGATTAAAGTAGGTGTCCTCACCAGTCATAGTCAACCATTCGGGAAAACCACCGGCTTTCTCCCAGGCTATCCTGGTGAATGCCATGGAGACACCAGGTGAGAGAATCAATCGTGGATCATCATTGCGGTTATAGCGCCAAATGGTCCGCTGCTGGGATCTATGCTCTGAACTCACTCCACAATACCAACCCCCAGAAAATTCCGTGCGTGGCTCAATTTCGAACGGGGCGACTAACCTGGCCAGCCAATCGGAGTGGGCACGAACGCCGAAATCAGTCACTGCGATGATCGGATGAGAAGCATACTGGATAGCAGTATTGCGCCCTTGGGCTATGTTTCCCCGAGCAGTGTGGTATACCCGGAAGGGTATCGAGCTGCGCTCCTGCCAGGAAATCAGTTTTTGATAGGTATCATCTGTCGAGCCGCTATCTACGATAATTATCTCATCCGGCAAGCGCGTTTGCTGGAATATCGACTCCATCCAGGCATCGATACTTTGGGCTTCATTATAGGCCGTGGCAATTAAACTGACCTTTACCACTTCCATCCTGCGGGTTGTATCTGGGTTCACTCGGTGTTGATACTGGGGAAATATATTATTGTCATCCGTATATACCGTAAGCGTCGTATTATCTTCCGGAATATAGGCTTCTCGAAAAATCGAG
>JAGDMX010000049.1 GCA_017860725.1 Chloroflexota bacterium
TGCCAGGTTCATCGTACCAGGCCGATCTCGGTATGACATTGATTGCCCCAGATGGGGTCGATCTTTTTCGTTACCACAACCTGCCTGATCCGCAAACAGCGCGGGCTGGATTGCAGCTCGAATTACCGGAGCGTTTCACGGTCGGCTACACCGGTCATCTTTACACCGGACGAGGCGCAGAAATGCTGTTGGAATTAGCCCGTCGCTTAACAGAGATCACATTTCTGTTGGTGGGTGGAGAACCAACGCGTGTATCCAGCCTGAGTGAGCAGGCGCGTGCGGCCGGTTTGACTAACGTTATTTTGACTGGCTTCGTGCTCAATGCGGATTTGCCTCGCTACCAGGCGGCTTGTGATGTGCTGCTGATGCCATACCAGACGCGGGTAGCAGCCTCCTCCGGCGGCGATATCTCGCGCTACCTCAGCCCGATGAAGCTGTTTGAATACATGGCCTGCGGTCGAGCGATCCTGTCCAGCGATCTGCCGGTGCTACGGGAAGTGCTCAATCCCGATAATGCAGTTCTTTTACCACCCGACGATATCGATACCTGGGCCGTGGAAATCACAGCCCTGGCAGCCGACTTGAGGCGCCGCCTGCGCCTGGGGGCACAGGCCAGGCGCGATGTAGCGGCTTACACCTGGGAAGCGCGGGCTGAAAAAATTCTCGAGGGGATATAATAAACTTATGAGCTCACCTCTGGCTGTATCCAGCCTGCCTGCCTGGCTGTCCTTCCTGGCAGTCGGGATAATTGGCGCCCTGATCTTGTGGGTAGGGTGGTGGCTGGTTCGTAAAGCGGAAGACAACCAGCTTCCAGCAAGCCTGGGGGCTTTATTGATTGGTGCTGCTGTCCTGCACCTGGCAGTAGGTGTTCTATGGTACACCGCTATCCCTGTGCTGGGCCATCATACGCCAGCCGAGCAGGCCGGGTATATCATGGCGGATGCTCACCAGCGCGACCAGAAAGCCTGGCAGTTAGCACAGTCTTCACAGTCGTTATTGTCTGCCTTCAGGAATAACCGGGCTGCCGATCAGTATGGTGGGATGTTGTTCATCAGCTCGTTGGTTTACCGCTACCTGGGTGGCCCTGCTCACCAGCCTTTGCTGATGGTGGTCATTGTGGCAGCAGTTTCTGCACTGGCGGTGCTGTTTACCTGGGCCTTCTCTCGCCGTGTTTGGGATGACTGGGTAGCCTGGATTGCAGCCTGGATTATGGTGTTCTATCCGGAGTTCGTGCTAATGGGAAGCTCGCAGATGCGTGAAGCCTTCCTCATTCCCCTGACCATTGCGGCATTTTATGGCCTGGCGCGTTATTTCAAAGTGCATACCTGGATCAGCTTGGCTTGGATTGCCGTACCAATTATGCTGATGCTGCCTTTCTCGCCGCCATCAGCTGCACTGACTTTGCTGCTATTGGCCATTACCGGCTTGGTAGCCGGTGGTTGGCATATCGGCTGGCATCTCGGTAAAAAATGGACCTGGTTGTTAATTGGTGGCCTGGTCCTGGCGGTGCTGGCGGTCGCCTGGATCGCCCTGCAGCAGTTTGCCCCTGAGGGGATGACCAATCCGCTGCAGGTGTTGGAATACTGGCTGCGAAAATCGGCTTATTGGCAGGCTTACCTGAGTGAAAGTTCATCCGGGTGGCTTCAGAAGGTGTTCGACAGCATCCCGGAATGGATGCGGTTACCAGTGTTGCTGGCTTATGGAATTGTCCAGCCCTTCTTACCAGCAGCTCTGATTGCGACCAGCGAATCCCCACTTTGGACGGGGATCGCCATCTGGCGGGCTGTGGGCTGGTCGCTGATGATGGCACTGCTCTTATATGCTACGCTGCTGGCATTCCGCAATAAGGGGGAGGACCAGTTTACCCGTATGATCATCCTGATTGTGTGGGTAGGTATCCTGATCGCCTCCTACCGGGGAGGTGGTGATCAATGGGATAACCCGCGCTACCGCTCCTTGTTTGTTGGACTTCAGGCTGCGGTGATGGCCTGGGGCTGGGTTGAACAGCGCCGTACGCACGACCCTTGGTTCCGGCGCGCCTGGATGGCGCTGCTGGCTGTGCTAATATGGTTTATCCCCTGGTATTTGCGACGTTATACGCCGCTCGTTTGGCCTGTGGTGGATCTATTCAAGACTATTGGGTTAGGTGTGGCGACGGCTGTTTTGGTGTGCTTGTGGGATTGGGCGCGCACCACTCGTATAGGGCCAGTCAGGCAAACGCCTCCTTAGCTTATGCTTGGATACCCATGTACAAAGTAAAGAGATATAATTCTTAAGCTCTCCCCACAGGATATTCCTCGCACAAAGCAGGTATGAGGTAAGCTTGAATCTGAGTCTGGTAATCCCGGTTTACAATGAGGCAGAAAACCTCGACTTGCTCCATAAGGCGATCCAGGACGCCTTGGATGACATGCCCCATGTGCAGTGGGAAGTGGTCTATGTGGACGACGGCAGCCAGGATGATAGCACCCAGATTCTAGAATCTCTGGCAGAACAAGACCCAGACCATATCATTGTGGTCGAGTTTCGGCGTAACTTTGGCCAAACCGCAGCCATTGCTGCCGGCATCGATCACGCTCGAGGGGATGTGATCATTCTGATGGATGCGGATCTGCAGAACGATCCGGCTGATATCCCGATGATGATCGAAAAACTCGACCAGGGGTACGATGTGGTCAGTGGCTGGCGCGTCAACCGCAGAGATAAATTTCTTACCCGTAGACTCCCCTCCCAGACTGCCAACTGGCTGATTTCAACCGTGACAGGTGTCCATCTCCACGATTACGGATGCACACTTAAGGCTTACCGCCGAGAGGTGCTGAGTGATTTCCGTTTATATGGGGAGATGCACCGCTTTATCCCGGCTTACGCCAGCTCTGTGGGGGCGAAGATAATCGAAGTACCCGTTCAGCATCATTCGCGCAAGTATGGCAAGTCCAAGTACGGATTGATGCGAACTTTGAAAGTGATCCTGGATCTGTTCACGGTCAAGTTTCTGATTAGTTATTCCAATAAACCGATTTACCTGTTCGGCGGGGTGGGTCTTGGATTGATGCTGATCAGCGGCATTACCTGGCTCTTCTTAATGATCCGGCGGCTGTGGTTCAAAATTTCGGTTTTCGATTCGCCGTTGTTCCAGGTCAGCACGATGTTAATGATCCTGGGAGTTCAATCGATCCTGATGGGCTTGATTGCCGAGCTGCTGGTGCGCACCTATCACGAGTCGCAGCAGAAACCCACTTATACTGTCCGGCGGGTAATCAAATCCGACAGACTAAATTAACTCCATGCGCATCCTGGTTGTAATCTACGAATTTCCCCCGGTCGGGGGCGGGGGTGGCCGTGCCGCGCAGGATATCTGCCGAGGTTTGGCTGAACGAGGCCATGAGGTGATGGTCTTGACGGCGCATCTCAAAGACCTGAACCGCCAGGAAGGGATCGACGGTTATCAGGTCATCCGCGTGCCCTCCGCCCGCCGGGAGGCTTTCAAGGCGGGATTGCTGGCCATGGGCGGGTTCATCCTTGCAGCTATACCAGCAGGATTGCGTCTGGTGCATTCTTGGCAACCGGATGTGATTCAGGTGCATTTTGCAGTGCCATCAGGCCCGGTTGGTTGGGCGCTCTCCCGCTATTCCGAGGTGCCGTATGTCCTCACCGCTCACCTGGGAGACGTGCCGGACGGTGTGCCTGAAAAAACCGGCCGCTGGTTCCGCTGGATCTATCCACTAACCCCACCTCTTTGGAAACGCGCCGCTCAGGTAGTCGCGGTCAGTGAGCATACCCGCCAACTGGCGTTTAAGCATTATCCGGTCGATATTCGGGTGATCCCTAATGGGGTCGATCTTCATCTGCTGGACCCGGGCGAAATCCGGGTGAACAGCCCCCCTCGGATCGTCTTCGCTGGGCGGCTGATGCCGCAGAAGAATCCGGTAGAATTAGTGAATATCCTGGCCCGGTTAGCGGACTTGCCCTGGCAGTGCGTGATGATGGGAGATGGTCCGCTGATGGGCAAAGTCCAACAAGCGATTGCCGATCATGGATTGCAAGATCGATTTGTTCTGCCTGGCTGGGTAACGCCGGAGGAAGTGCTGGCTAATTTTGCACGCAGCGATCTATTATTCATGCCATCGCTCTCGGAAGGATTGCCTGTGGTGGGCGTCCAGGGATTGGCCATGGGGCTGGCTATCGTTGGCAGCCAGGCCGGCGGGTTGGTTGACCTGGTCGAGCAGGGAAAGAATGGGTACCTGTACCCGGTCGGGGATGCGGATGGCATGGCAACCGGATTACGCATGCTCTTAGGCAACCCCTCAGCCTTACTATTGGCGCGCCAGTACAGCCGCCGATTAGCAACTAAATTTGATCTAGAGCAAGTGGTTGATGCCTACCAGCAGATATTTGAAGCAGTAAGGCGGAGTAAATCCCAAAAGTGAAATGTTATGGGTGTAAAATCCGTAACTGGCAGCTGTGAGCCTTTAGGTATTATTACTTGAGAATTTGCGCGCTCCTATGAATCAAAAGCCTGTGTCATTTATAGAGTTCATGTTCCGTGTACTCGGCACGGCGCTGGCTGCATGGATATTCTTGCGAGCCGAATTGGATTTTGCCAGGATGATCCAGGAGAATATCGCTAAGCTCGGGCGTTATGGATTTTTAGGCACTGTGGCGATTATTCTGGTTGGCGTCCTCCTGGTAGGGCTATTCCTGCTGGTTGTGTTGATCTTATGGCAACCGGGACGCCTGGAATCCTACGAGCGAAAATTAACTGCCTGGCGAGAACGCCTGGGATGGTGGCGCTGGATTCTGCTCCTAGTTGTTTTGTTATTTCCAATGGTCTTGCTGCAGTATACGCCGGTGGGTCAATATCTAACCGGAAGTTATCTGCGCTTGCTGCTGTTATTGGGTATGGGCCTGGTTTCTGGTGTGTTTTTGACCAGAGATCACCAGCACCTGGCTCGATCTTCTGGTCTGGTAGTTGGTTTTTTGCTCACGGCAACGGTTTTTACCCTGGTGCAGGCATTTGCCTATGTGTCCAGTTATCCGTTTTCGCTGCACTGGTCGGAAGGCAATCGTTTTTGGGATTATTCGATCATGTTTGGCCGTCGATTGTATGAATTCCCATCCGACCAGCGGATTTTTGCTTATATAGACCGCGGCCGCCAGTCATTGTGGGGGCTGCCCTTCCTGCTTGGAGATATATCCATCTGGCAGATGCGGCTGTGGAACGGCATTGTTCTCACCCTGCCTTACATGCTGCTGGGCTGGATTGTTTTTCGTAAGAAACCGGATAACCGCATCCTGTGGTTACTCAGCGGTTTGTGGGCTCTCAATTTTCTCAGCCAGGGACCCATCTATACGCCGCTGGTGCTGTGTGCCATCCTGGTGGCGATTGCCTGGTACAGCCCGTATTGGTTGGCTTTACCATTGATTGCTGTTGCCGGTTATTACGCTCAGCTCTCCCGCTTCACCTGGATGTTTGCTCCTGCCATCTGGGCTGGTCTGATCTACATAGGAGATTTGGTCGATCGTGATAGAAAACGGGAGATCTTGCGCCGGTTCAGTATGGCAGCCGGCGCTGTTTTAGCAGGTCTGGTGGGCGGCTATGTGATCCCGCGCTGGTCATCGATCACCCAGCTCCTCAATCCGGTACAAGTGGCCGCGCCCATATCCAGTGCCCAACCGGATATCGTTAGCCTGGAAGGTGTCCAATCAATGGTCTCCAGGCAACCACTGATTTGGGAGCGGCTGCTGCCCAACCCAACATTTGGCCCCGGAATTTTACTCGCTCTTCTGCTGGCGGTAGGGCCGTTGGTGATCTACCTGGTTTACATGCTGCGTGCCCGGCGATGGAAGCTGGATTGGCTGGGTGGGCTGGCAGTTCTCGGTGGTTTATTGGTCTTCCTGATTGTGGGATTGATTGTCAGCGTCAAGATTGGAGGCGGAAGCAATCTGCACAACCTGGATATGTTCCTGATATCGTTGGTTTTCACTGCGGCGCTGGCCTGGAAACAAGGTGGCTACCGCAGCCTGCTTCAATTGGATCAGGAGCCTGTCTGGACTCAAATTCTGTGGGTGTTGATGATGGTCATTTTCGCCTACCAACCGGTGATGCTGTCTGCGCCGCTCCGGAAGGCACCCGATTCTATGGCGCGCGAAGCTCTGGAGCAAATCCGTCTCGAAGTCGCGAGCGCCAAACAAACGGGCGAAGTACTGTTTTTGGATCAGCGCCAGCTACTGACCTTCGGGTTTATCGAGGATGTGCCCTTAGTCGACGATTATGAGAAGAAGTATTTGATGGATCAAGCTCTCTCCGCGGATGAGCAGTATTTTTCGGGCTTCTATGATGACCTGGCAAAGAGGCGCTTTGCACTGATCGTCAGTGAGCCGCTGAAAGTTAAGCTGCAAGGTAGCGACTACAGTTTTGGGGAAGAAAATGATGCCTGGGTGAAATGGGTTTCGAAACCCATCTTATGTTACTATGAACCCATTGCAACATTCAAGCGAGTGCGTGTGGAATTGCTGATGCCGCGGGAGAATCCCGTCGATTGCCCATAAGCCAGCTTGCAACACCCGGGTAATTCTTTGATAAGGCAGCCTTAGCGTGCATCCTGTTTTCAACAGCACTAAACCGTCGATCTTGTTGCTGGGCTCTCAAATGGCTACTGGAGGTGCCCAGCGCGTGCTTTTAGATCAGGCTCAATGGTTCCACCAGCAAGGCTATCCGGTTGTGGCGGCGTTCTTCCACGACCGGGAAGGCTTGCATACACAATGGCAGGCCCAAGCCGCCTTTCCGATCGTCAACTTGAGGGCCTGGCATACGGGTGGAGGCATGGGCAATATTTTCGGCTTGCTACCGGGCCTATGGCGGGTGTGGCGGTTGATGCGCCGCGAGCGATTTACGGTGGTTGAATGCTTCACTCAGCATGCCAATATTCTGGGAATACCGCTTGCCTGGCTGGCCAGGGTACCGGTGCGGATTGTTTCGCATCACAGCCGCCTAGAAAACTTTCCGGAATTTTTGACCCGCTTTCAAAGCTGGCTGGTCAATCACGGGTGGGCACAGCGCATGGTTGTTGTATCTAAGCGAGTGCAGGCTATTGCACTTGAAGAAGGCGTGCGACCGGAACTCATTGTCGTCATTCGTAATGGTATCCAGCCGGTGTCGCGTTTGGCTCCTGAACACCAAGCTTCACAGCGACTGGCAGAAGAATTGGGTGTAAAGCCGGAAGAACTGCTTATCCTGAATGTTGGCCGGCTGCGTGAGCAGAAGGGGCAATCCTACCTTTTGGATGCGATTCCCTTGGTCGTGAAGAATCTCCCGGGCGTGGTATTTGCCATCGCAGGTGATGGGCCTCTGCGGAGTGATTTGGAAGAGAAGGCTCGAAAGCTAGGCATTGACCATGCGGTCAGGTTTTTAGGTAATCGGACGGACATTCCCCAACTACTGGCGGCCGCGGATGTGTTTGTACTCCCATCCCTTTGGGAGGGATTGCCGATTGCTCTGTTGGAAGCCATGCAGGCCGGCTTGCCGAGCGTGGTTACGAATGTGGAAGGTGTCGAGGAAATTATCACTGACCAGCAAAACGGCCTGGTGGTCCCAGTGGCAGACCCTTTGGCTTTAGCTGATGCTCTTGTTACTGTATTGCGGGATAGCGAGCTGAGAGCGCGGCTGGGCAGGAGCGCCAAGCAGCTGGTTGAAGCCGAGTACACGGTCGACCAAATGTGTATGCAATACGAAGCACTCTTCCTATCCCTGATGGATGCAGGGTCTTGAGGTTTATTATGAATTTGCAGTATATACTTTCGCGATTTGCGCGCCATTCGATGCCGGACTCGGCAGCGCGTTTTCTGTTGCGGCGTGGCTGGATTATTCGTCCGGGAATGGAGACAAGATATCCGGAACAGGCACTGCAACGTTACCTGCAGCGACTGGGGGAACAACAGGTATCGGTGGCAGGAAAGCGCGTGTTGGTATTTGGCTACGGAGGTAATTTTGCTTTGGGCTGCGGGCTGCTACGGGCAGGGGCAGGCCATGTGGTACTTTCCGACAAGTTTGCCCCTCCCGATGAAGAAAATAACCGCAAGCTTTTACCGGACTATGCCGACTACCTGATCGACACGCCGGCAGGAATCAGGACACGACCGGAATATTTGACTTTATCGGACGATGATATTGTCGAGATGGCGGACTTGGGCAGCCTGCAGCCGGTTGATCTGGTGCTCAGCAACTCGGTTTACGAACATTTGAGCGATGTGGATCAGATCACAAAAGCTTTAGCGCGCCTGACAAAATCCGCCGGGGTGCAACTTCATTTTGTTGATCTGCGCGATCATTACTTTAAATTTCCATTCGAAATGTTAACTTATTCAGAGAAAACCTGGCGTAACTGGTTGAATCCGACCAGCAATCTGAATCGCAACCGCCTGCTGGATTATCAGAAAATATTTGAGCGCTATTTTAACCAGGTTGACATATCGGTTCTCGAGCGCGACCTGGAAAGCTACCACAAAGTCGAGCACCGCATCCGCTCGGAGTTCCTGACCGGGAATCCCGAAATCGATTCTGTGACGTTAATTCAGGTTTTTGTTGCCAATCCTATCCAATAATTAATTTTTGGATAATATAGCCGTGTATGGCTGATTTACCTCTTGACCTTTGCCTGTCTGGGGTTATAATTCAACGGCTGAATTTTAGCTATGCTTTTATTTCTGTTCCCTATTGCGTGTTTTTTGACCGAGAATTGTGATGGAAATCAGATCTGATATTGATCGCGAGATTATCCTGCTTGAGCAGATCGAGCAGGATCCGGATGTTACGCAAGCTTCTCTAGCTGCCCAATTGGGGGTAGCCGTGGGCACAGTGAACTGGCTACTCAGGCGCATGATCGAAAAGGGTTATGTCAAAATTAAGCGCGCCCAACGGCGAAAACTGAAGTACATAATCACCCCTGAGGGATTAGCCTTCCGGGCGCAACTTACGATGAACTACATTGACACTTCGATGCGCTTGTACCGCAGGACGCGCCAGCATGTGGGTGAGCTGCTGGTAGAAGTCAAGAAAGCTGGCTATAACTCGGTAAGCATCGCCGGGGATGGAGATATTGCCGATATTATCCGCCTGACCTGCCTGGAGCAGGGTGTAGCTGTGTTGGATGGGCCTTTGGATCCTGCGACTCCTGCAGCCGGTGATGGTGTGCCGGTGATCGAGGTATCTGGGACCAAACTTCATTTGAACATGCATCATCCAGCACGGGAGGAGCAGTGAGGGAGCACAGTTATGGAGATCAGTAATTATTGGAATGGGCGTAGGGTGTGTGTCACGGGGGGTGCGGGATTCTTGGGTTCCTTCCTGGTTGAAAAGCTGCGCCAGCATGGCGCCTCGGAAATCTTTGTGCCGACTATTGAAAACTACAACCTGGTTGAGCTGGACGAAATACGCCGCATGCTGAACGATGCTCGACCGGATACGATCATCCACCTGGCCGCCCTGGCGGGCGGCATTGGCGCCAACCGGTCACGCCCGGCTGATTTCTTCTACATCAACCTGATGATGGGCGTTCAACTGATGCATGAAGCCTGGAAATTCGGGGTTGAAAAATTCGTAGCCATCGGCACGATTTGCGCTTATCCTAAGTTCACTCCGCTGCCTTTCAAAGAAGAAAACCTGTGGGATGGCTACCCGGAGGAGACCAACGCGCCATACGGTCTGGCCAAGAAAATGCTATTGGTGCAGGCTCAAGCCTACCGGGAGCAATACGGTTTTAATGCAATTTATCTGCTGCCGGTAAATTTATATGGGCCACGCGATAATTTCAATTTGGTGACATCGCATGTCATCCCAGCCTTGATCCGCAAGTGCATCGAGGCGCAAACACGCGGGGATAAAGAGGTTATATTGTGGGGTGACGGATCACCGACCCGTGAGTTTCTATACGTGGAAGATGCTGCTGAAGGGATTACCCTGGCTGCCGAGCACTACAACGGGAGTGAGCCGGTGAACCTGGGCTCGGGTTATGAGATCAGCATCAAGGACCTTGCCGAATTAATTGCCAGACTGACCGGCTTTTCAGGCCGGCTGGTGTGGGATACCAGCAAGCCGAATGGGCAGCCGCGCCGGGCACTGGATGTATCCCGGGCAGAGCAGTTTTTCGGCTTTCGCGCTCGCATGCCTTTCGAGGAAGGACTGCGCCGCACGATTGAATGGTATCGACCGCGGGCTGCCCAGCCTTAGCCCGGATACAGATCGGCCATCAGCGAGTTATGACAGACACAACGCTTGCCCAAAGAACCAAGGACGACATCGTCTATATCAAGCCGCCACAGGGTTGGCTGGGATTGAATTTAAAGGACCTATGGTTGTACCGCGAGCTGGTTTATTTCCTGATCTGGCGGGATGTCAAAGTGCGCTACAAGCAGACGGCCTTGGGAGCCTCCTGGGCGATCATCCAACCTTTGATGACTATGGTGGTGTTTACAGTTTTGTTTGGGCGCATAGCTAAAATCCCGACGGAAGGACTGCCGTACCCTATATTTTCCTATACAGCCCTCCTTCCCTGGGGTTTATTCACCAAGGCGCTCTCGGATGCCGGGCGGTCGCTCATCCAGAACCGCAGCATGATTACCAAAGTGTATTTCCCCCGCCTGGTGATCCCGATTTCGTCGGTTGTCAGTGGCGTGGTGGACTTTGCCCTGGCGTTTACTATCCTGGTCGGTATGATCATTTATTACAACAGTGATCTGGGCGGCAACTATAACATCACGCCAAACTTTGCGGTGTTGACCC
>JAGDMX010000332.1 GCA_017860725.1 Chloroflexota bacterium
AGCCGGTCAGGTACAGTAAGTTATGATCCAGGCATTTGGATCGAGCTCATTGATACGCTCGGGGAGCTGATCCTCCGGGATTGAGAGCGCACCTGCTACGTGGCCTTGCTGGTAGAATTCCTCACCCCGCACATCGACAATCACAGCAGACTGAATGGCAAGGGCTGCATGGGCATCAGCCAGGCTTACCCGTGGGATTTCCGGATAAGGTATCTGGCTTGCGGAACTATCAATCGGGCTGGCCTGCTCGGTTTGATCTGTATTAAGAAAATACCAGGCACCAGCCCCCA
The DNA here is from genome assembly GCA_017860725.1 of Chloroflexota bacterium. GTDB lineage: Bacteria > Chloroflexota > Anaerolineae > Anaerolineales > UBA4823 > CTSoil-045. The sequence goes on from JAGDMX010000332.1 coordinate 291, forward strand.
GGAGCAGTAAAGCGCCCAAAAAAATCATAAATAATGGAAAGAACTTATTAGGTTTGCTCACGTGATCCACCTGGTCACTTGCGGAAGAAGTTAGACACAAAAAACCATACATTCGACGGTCTTTCTGCTAGCCGCCGGACGTAATACGGATACCACTGCAAACCAAATGGGACATACACTCTGACCGGGTAGCCTTCGCTAATGGCCTGTTCTTGCAAGTCGCGCCGGATACCATACAACATCTGGAATTCCAGGCAGCCCTTTGGCAGCCCCACTGATTGGGCATAGGTTTTGGCAAATGCCAGCCGTTCCGGATCGTGGGAAGCGATGGCAGGGATCGGCGGTATCCGTCCATCGTCGCTAACCGGTGTTGAGCCATGTGCCAAGCAGGCATCCACCAGTAGCTCGGTCAGCTTATCATAGTTCGCATCTACATCGCTCTTCTTGGGGAATGCCACCTCGGGAGGCTCTTTATAAGCACCCTTGCACAGCCGTACTCGTGTGCCTTCCATTTCCAGTTGAGCTACATCCGCTTCGCTGCGATACAGATATGCCTGAATCACCACCCCGGTGTTATCCAGGCCGTACTCTTGACGCATCTTGCGGTACAACCCCAGCGTCCGGTCTACCCAGGGATTATCTTCCATATCGATGCGGACGAATATCCCAAACTGGCGAGCGTAACTTAGAATACACTGTAAGTTCTCGGCACACAACGCCTCGTCTACCTGCATACCTACTTGGGTGAGTTTAATTGAGATATTGGACTGGACTCCTGCTTTATGAATCGCATCCGCCATAGCCACAACATCCTGTGTTGCCCGCTTGGCCTCATCCGGTGTAGTGGTGTGCTCTCCGAGGTGATCCAGGGTGGCATAGATCCCTTTCGCGTTGAGCTGGCGAACCGCCCGGATGCCGTCTTCTAGAGTCTCCCCGGCAATAAAACGGGAAGCAGCTCGCCAGGCGAAGTCCCAATTCATCACCATGTTGCGAGCCCAGTCTGCTTTCGAGAGGTAAATCAGAGTTGAGCGGAGCATATCGGCCTCCCAAATGCAAGATAATGATTACACAATATCATTTTAGCATAATCCATTTTGACAGCCTCGGGCTACATGTCATAATCATCGGATGACAGATTACACAATTTTCCGGTGCGCTATTACAGATTAAAGTGGCATAAATATTGCAACAAGGTATAATAAATGTCAACTTCCCGGATGGGTAGCCTATGCTCGCACAAATTCAATCCACTTCGATCCGCCCGCTGACCACAGCTCACCTGGCGCAAACCATGTCACTCCTCGAGCTGACTGCCGATGAGTTGCGTCAGAAAATAGACAATGAGCTGGCCGCCAATCCAGCCCTGGAGTTGGGCGATCTGCACCGATGTACGGTCTGTCATCGGCCGCTCTCGGAGCCGGGCTGCTGCCCGGTTTGCAGCCAGCCTAAGAGAGTAGAAACAGAAGAACCTATTGTTTTTATCTCCCCCCGCACGGATTTCCACCAGCCAGGCGAATATTTTGACAGCGAAAATGCTGACGATGATGAATGGGCGCCTGCTATCGAAGATCTCCCTGCACACATTTTGCGCCAGATCGCCACAGAGCTGACAGCTAGTGATCGCCCGATTGCGGCGCATATTTTGACCAGTTTGGATGAAGACGGCCTGTTGCGACTACCACTGCTCGAGATCGCCCGCTATCACCACGTTGCTCCATCCCAGATTACACAAGTGCTGCGCCTGATCCAGCTTGCCGATCCGATTGGCGTCGGCTCGGGCTCCCCACAGGAAGCCTTGCTGGTACAGTTGGAGGTTCTGGCGGAAACACGCCCGGTGCCACCTCTGGCAGCCCGAGCAATTTTAGAAGGGATGGATCTGCTCAGCCGGCGCTCCTATAACGAATTAGGTCGCCTGCTGAAGATCCCGGCAGCGCAAGCCCAGCAGATCGCTCAATTTATCAGTGAGAACCTGAATCCGTTTCCGGCACGCGCTCACTGGGGTGAAACTTACTCCAGCAATCCAGCAAGCCTGGCTTACCACGATGCAGATATCATCGTAACTCCACTGAATAACACTCCCGGCACGCCGCTGGTCGTAGAAATTGCATCACCATACGCCGGGGCTTTGCGCGTCAACCCGATGTTTCGTGATGCAATCACCCAGGCCCCGGAAGAGAAACTGGAACAGTGGCAATCTCATCTCGACCGTGCCTCGTTGCTGGTTAAGTGTATTCAGCAGCGCAATTACACTTTAGTCCGTCTAGTCAAGCGTTTGATGGTTCTACAGCGAGAGTTCATCCTGCATGGAGACCAGCACTTACAGCCAATCACCCGCGCCAGCCTCGCCAAAGAACTCAGTGTACATGAATCAACTGTCTCACGCGCCGTTTCCGATAAGGCCATCCAGATGCCTAATGGACGTATCTTGCCACTCTCCAAGCTCTTCGACCGCAGCTTGAACGTTCGTACAGCCATGCGCCAGCTAATTGAAAACGAGAATGAGCCTCTCAGCGATACACAATTAATGGACTTGCTCAATCAACAGGGCTTCTCGGTAGCCCGGCGCACTGTCGCGAAATATCGTACAATTGAGGGAATCCTGCCTGCCCGCATGCGCTATACTTCTACTAAATCTCCCCCCCAACATTCATGAAAGAGCGCACCGCCCTATCGATCCTGAACTTGAGCCGGCGCTTTGTCTCTCCAGCAGTAGACCTGGAAAGGCTGCTTAATTTATTTCCCTACCCTTGTCTGGTTGTGGATACTCGCGCTTTGACGGTTTTATTTTGTAATCCTGCAGCAACAACGTTCTCCGGGTGGTCTATCCATGAAATCATCGGCAGTGAGCTAGCCTCGTTGTTCACAGATTGGGTTGATCCTCCCTCTCCTTTGAAAAGTTACAACGGCACAATGGAACTGCACATCAGCCGGGGCGACCGTTCTATCCAAAAGGTACTCCTGCATGCTCATCCTTTGCAGGAACGAAAGCAACAAGCTATTGCTTTTCTTGAAGCCGTGGAAGATTCAGGCACGCCTTCACAAGGGCACTTCGATGCTTACGGTCATTACTTGAATTCGATGATCGCTCTGTTTGACGTTTTCGGCGTGCTTGACCTGCCAACCGCACTTGATAGGGCTGCTTCCTCCGGGATCCGGTTAATCGTTTGTGATGCTCTCACCATATACCTGGCAGCGAATGCATCCCCAGAGCTGATCCTAGCTGCCAGCGCCGGAGAAACCGGGGGGCTGCCCGACTTACTCCCTGGTAAAGACCTGGTACTGTTGAGTAAGCCAGCCATGTGGGAGCAAAGTAAACGCTCTCAAACTACTTTACACCGCATCGGTCGTAAATCTGGCTTTCAGATGATCGCCACAACACCCCTCGGAACTACTTCTGCCACGATTGGATTGGTTGCTGCTGCCACCCGTAGTTTAGTAGCAACAGAATATTTGATTCCGGCTCTACAGATTGTCGCCAGTGTGATCACTACCCTGATCGAAAGTGCCAGCTTGAAAACCCAGCTTATGCTGGCAGACCTGGAGCAACTACGCACTAGAGCTTATGTTCATGCGACCGACTCTGCTATCCATGAAGGGCTGGTGGTGGTGAGTCCGGACCATAAGATCCTTCAAATCAACCCTGCTACGGAGGCGATCTTTGGCTATCAGGCCGATGAAGTCTTGCAGACCTCGATTGAAAATATCCTCATCGGCAGTGAAAAATTACTACCTCGGCTGGCAGAGATCCGTAAGGACGACCCACC
>JAGDMX010000333.1 GCA_017860725.1 Chloroflexota bacterium
TATTTCTTGGGAAGGGGGAAACAAAATCGATCCGTTGTGGATTGGAAAGCAATCCTTTTCGCTCTTGCTGGTTATGCAATCCTGGTGGTTGTCATCCTGTCCGCGCAATTTATCTCCCCCTTACAGCAGGCGTTGAACCGACTTGCGATTCAGGTATCCTTCCCAGAGATCACCTCGAACCTGGGGTTTGTGACTCCAGCCGCTGCGAGCCGGAAGATCAGTATTTTCGGCCATACCGGGATGTTATTAATTTACACTTCTCTGCTGACTTACCTGGTTTACTGGCTGGCCGGCCGATATAAAGCCGGAGCGACCAGTCGGATCTTGAACGGAACACTGCATCGGGTAATGCCATCCTGTGTAAGCATTTTATCCATGATCTCGATGGCAGTGATAATGGAGTATTCTGGGATGACAGACGCTATCGCCCGCGGATTGTCCGATTTCCTGGGATCGCTATTTCCGATGCTTTCACCCTGGATTGGTGCGCTGGGTGCTTTCATGACTGGCAGCAACACCAATTCAAATGTTGTTTTTGGAGCACTGCAGAAACAAACCGCAGAATTGCTCGGCATCAGCGTGGCAGTCATCCTGGCTGCACAGACAACTGGCGGATCGATCGGTTCCGCAGCCGCGCCGACCAAGGTCGTGATCGGCACCAGCACCGCCGATATGAGCGGGCGTGAGGGAGAAGTGCTCCGACAAATGTTCGGCTATACCATGTTCTTGATCGCCCTGGTGAGCTTGTTGACCGTATTCGGAATATTATTAACCCAATGAGGGATTAAACGGATATGAAATGGATCAAATGGCTGCAGGCGAGCACCTATCGAATTTATAGCCTCGTTTTCCTTCTGATGCTTATCTCATCCTTATTCCTGTACCCGGCCGCCAGGTCAGGGACAGCCAACTGGATCTGGCCGTTATTAGGAATATTTATCTTTGCCAATTTGGTCCTGCTGATAATAAAATGACAGACCTGATTTCATCCTTCCAAAACCAATTCGGCCATCTCCCAGCGTATATTGCCCAGGCACCTGGTAGGGTCAACTTACTGGGCGAGCATGTGGATTACAACGGTGGTCCGGTGCTGCCGGCAGCAATCGATCGGGCTGTCTATTTGGCCGCTGCGGCTAGTTCAGACGGAAAGATCCATCTCTTCGCCAGAGATATCGACCAGAAAGTAAGCTTCAGCATGGCTGATGTCGAGAATAAAGTTGATCTCGAAGGCCGGCCATTACCCGGATGGGCACGTTATCCTGCTGGAGTTGCCTGGTCGCTGCAAGAAGCCGGCCTCGAAGTATCTGGCCTTGAAGTGCTCTACACCTCAGAGGTGCCTATCGGGGCAGGTTTGAGCTCATCGGCCGCAGTTGAAGTAGGGTTCGGCGTGCTCTGGCAGGCTAAGGGTGGTTGGGAAATCGACCAGTTAACCTTGGCAAAAATATGCCAGCGTGCCGAGAATGCTTACGTCGGCGTCTCGTGTGGATTGATGGACCAGTTCGCCAGCGCCTGTGGCGTCGAAGGCCATGCGCTCTATTTCGATACACGCAGCCTGGACTGGCATCCGGCTCCGCTTCCAGATGGAACTGCAATCGTCATCGCCGATTCAGGCATCAGGCGTTCGTTGACCAACTCAGCTTATAATGAACGGCGAAATTCATGTGAAGAGGCAGTTACGCTATTACAGCGGTATATGCCTGGCATCCAATCGTTGCGGGACGTTAAAACAATCGAGTTTGCCGCTTACTCGCCCTATCTGCCTCCAGTGATTTGCAAACGCGCCGAGCATGTTGTCAAAGAAATCGCCCGGGTCGATTTCGCTGTCAGCGCGCTCAACCGAAACGATCCCCAGGCATTCGGCGCGTTGATGTTCGCCAGCCATGCCAGCCTGCGCGATCTCTATGAGGTCAGCACCCCAGAATTGGATATCCTGGTAGACCTGGCGCGAAACTTACCTGGTTGCTACGGCGCACGCCTGACCGGGGCTGGGTTTGGTGGCTGTACTGTGAACCTGGTTCAAAACGATCAGGTAACATCCTTCATTGAAGGTTTGAAAGCAGGTTACAGGCAGACTGCTGGACGCAAGGCGCAGGTTTATCTCTGTAAGGCCAGCCAGGGAGCGACCGCGGAACGGGCCTGATCCTCTAAATCCCACAAACGGACCGTTCCATCCAGGCTCCCGGAGGCTAAAATTCGGTTATCAGGACTGAAGGCCAGACTGGTCACCGCGTTGGTATGTCCGGTCAGGGTAAACAGGAGCCGTCCCTGATTCACATCCCAGATTCGTACTGTTCCGTCTCCACCCGCTGAAGCGAGCAGAGTTCCATCGGAACTAAATAGAACATTCCATATTAATGCGCGGGATGTGTCCGGCTGGCCATTATGTCCAGATAGCAGGACAGGCTGCGGATACTTTAGATTGCCACTGCGGAAAGACTGGGCCGGGTCCCAAAGTAGGATGTGATTGTCGCTATCTCCGACGGCCAGTAGCTTACCTCCTGGATGGTAACTGATACTATACAGTGGTTTTTCCGAACGCAAGCTGCCGATAATCCGGCCGGTCGCTGTATCGCGCAAGCGGATCATGTTGCCGTTAACGATCGCCAGGCTCGTTCCATCTGGATTGAAGGCTAAACCTGGTACAGAAAAGGTGCCACCGATGATCGCGTTGAGTGGTTTTCCGGTCTCGGATTGCCACAAGCGCGCCATGCCATCATTCCCCCCGCTGGCCAATATACTACCATCCGGACTGAAAGCGAGGGCATTAGCTCCTTTTCTATGGGCGTTTGTCTGCCAAACCGGAGCTTGATCCGCAATAGCTTTATTGGCAGCCACGCCGGTCTCCTTCATCCTCCATACCCGTAAAAATCCATCCCGGCTGGAGGCGGCCAGATAATGACCATCTGGACTGAATGCAAGCCCCTGGGTCATCGAATCCAATTGCCAGACTTGTCGCTGCTGCATGGTCTCCATTTGGAAGATCGAAATTTTGTTCCCGGCAGATACCGCCAGGAGATTCCCGTCCGGCGACCAGGCCAATGCATTGACCAATTCCCAGGGTTTGAAGGTGATGGTTGTTGGGCTGCTTAAACTGTTTTTGGTTTGTGGGAAAGAACTAACCTCGACAGATCTAAGATCAAAACCTGTCGTCAGACTTGCCAGAAAAACTAAAATGATCCAGGTTCGGTCTATAATCGTGTCGCGCCAGGCTGACGTTACGGCCGGATGCCCCATAAGATGACTCTTCCATCATACGAGGCTGAAACCAGCATATCTCCGGCCGGCGAGAAGAGAATCTTGGTAACCCCTTGTGTGTTCCCCTCCAATTCGCGTAGGGGCTCACCCGTGTCCACTGCGTACAAGCGAATGTTATTATCCTCAAAAACACTTCCCGCAGCCAGTACGCGTCCATCGGGGCTGAAGGCCAGGCTTTCGATGGCAGCATCTGATTGGATTGTTTTGATCAATACGCCGGTTTTCATATCCCATAGATTGATTGATCCGGCATAGCTGCCAGTCGCTAACATCGTTCCATCCGGCGAATACACCATCGTCCTGACCGCATCGGTGAAGGCGGTTAAAAATTTATAGGCCAGTGCGCTGCGATTGATATCCCAGACCTTGACTGCGTAACGGTCCGGGCTGGTTGCCAGGAAGGATGAATTTGGCGAAAAAGCGATATCCAGCACCGATCCGGTCTGCAAGGTATTGCTGATCGTCCAGCTTGCCGTATTCAAAAACTCAATCATATTCTCAAGCTGAACCGGGCTCGCGTACACTGCTGCTAAAGCTTTTCCATTGGGAGAAAAAGTAATGTCGCTCAAGCCACGTGTCGAGCCGGATAAGATGCCGCGCGGCTGCCAATCCGGTCCACGCCACAATTCCAAAGCGCTGGCATAACCGTCTTTTTCGGAGCCCCGCCGGGTACCGACCACCAGCCAGGTGCCAAAATAGTCGGGGCTGAAGGCGATGCTGATAATGTCGTTCGTGGTGGGATATAGCGAGCGGAGCAATTCACGGGTGATGGGGTCATATAAATTCACCCGATCGTT
>JAGDMX010000334.1 GCA_017860725.1 Chloroflexota bacterium
GGCGCGGCTCTGGATCTGGCGCGCACGATTGTCCGGCGCGCCGAGCGATTGAACGCCCAACTATTTCATAACCTGGAAATCGAAAACCCGGAAATCCTGCGCTATCTGAACCGTCTGTCATCACTATGCTTCGTGCTAGAGCTGTTTGAAAACCAGGCTGCCGGTCTAGATACCCCCACGCTGGCAAAAGAATAAAAACCGGAGCGCTCCGGCAATACTACCAAGGCGCCCCGGCTTATGGTTCAGGTTAAACTGGGTTAACTGCCCGAAGCCAGAGCTTGTTCGATCGCTTGCTGGATCGAATCCGCACTGGGCGATTCGACCTTCACACCGTTCACGTAGATGCTCGGTGTCGCATTGACAGCATACTGCTCTGCCAGAGCAATATCGGCGTTGATCTCATTTATAAAGATATTCTCTTTAAAGCACTGGTTGAAGGCATCCATATCCAGGCCAATCGATTCGGCGAAAGTCACCAAACGCTTATCTACGAACGAGCCCTGATTCTCACCGTTCCAGTTGGCGAAGACAATATCATGATAATCCCAGAAGCGTCCCTGATCTGCCGCGCACATACTGGCATTCGCCGCCTGATCAGATTCTTTGCGGGCAACTCGGTCATCAATAAAGGGGTAATGGCGGAATATATACCGGACGCGCCCATCGGTCACATACGAATTTACAATCAGCGGCTCAATCGACTCCGAGTAACGTGCGCATGCCGGGCATTGAAAATCCTCGAACACTTCCACGACCACTGGAGCGGATGAGCTACCCAATTCCCTGCCGTTTGACTGTGGTCGCGCAATCGGTGTAATCGCGACCACCTCGGAGGGTATCATATTGGGAATCACAATCACGGCTACCAGGATCAAGGCAATCCCTGCAATGATCGCTACCGTGATCATGCGGCGCTGACGATCTTTCTGCTGCCTTTGCTGGCGAATTTGTTGGCGCTTGCTGGATGTGCTAGGTTTGTTGCTCATATCTTCTCTTCTCCAAAATAGTATTAAGCTTCTACAAAAATTAGGATTGCTGAACTAACTCAATGGGTGTCTACAGGTTAATCTGGTACACTGGATATTCCTCCCCGGTCAGGCTAAATCCCAGTTTTTTATACAACATCAAAGATGACAGGTTATTCTGTTGGGTATTCACCGTTACCTTGATGATCCCACGCCGGGCAAACTGAGACAGCATATCTACTACTAATGCTGTGCCAATGCCATGTTCCTGGTATTGCGGCAGGACTGCCAAGCGCGCCAGATGCCCGCCCATCGGTGTGGCAGTGCTGATTTGGTATCCCACCATTTGTCCCTCTAATTCAGCCACCGTGGCAACAGCCGCCTGCCGGTAGGCTAGCTCTAAACAAGCCAGGGCGTTTTGCCAGATTGGAGTGAATGTCAAGTTGTCCACTTTATGCACCCCGGGCAAATCATCCCAATTCATCGGCCGGATACTCAAACCAGGTTGGTTCTCGAAAGGTGGCAGAGAACGGCGAGACCAAGTTAACATAACTACCCGGTGTGTTTCCTGGAAAAAACTGCGCTCTAGAAGTGACTGAAACCAGGGGCGCAGTGGAAGTGCGGCGACCCACATCACCTGCCTGTCCTGCTTGAGTTGCTGAAAAACCTGTGACCAGAGCTCATCCCAGGCATGCTCCAGCGAATAATCGGCGGCAACGGCGAACATCCGTACCCAGGCCACACCTGGAGGAGTGACCGGGCAAGCCAGTGCGGCCACGATCTCACCATCTTCCTCCAGGATTAAGAATGGATTTTCGCCGATCCAGTCCAGTGGCGCGCGCCAGTCCAGGTGGCGGTGAACAAACACCGTCTCCAGGTGAACCAGCTTTGCCAGTCTGGAATAGTCTTCTGCTTCCGCACAGCGGATTAATGATCCTAATCGGGTTACCATAAGGCATTAAATCTTACCATAATTGCCCTTTGAAGCTGGATATACATCGATTAGAATAAGGTAAATTTTATACTTCCGGAGATATTAACGTGCAAATTTGCTCGCAGTGCTATGCGCAACTTCCTGACGCCGCCACTCACTGTTCGGATTGCAGCGCCGACCTGAGCGAATACTCTGTTACAGCGATGACGCTCAAACGATTCCAGGAGAACCCCCGCGTTTTGTATGTGCGGGTGACTGTTGCCCACGATTGCTGCCCGGCATGCCAGCAGGTCGAAGGTGCTTACCAAAAGAATGATGCCCCCAAGCTGCCTGTTGAAGGTTGCAGTCACGCTTTAGGCTGCCGTTGCTTTTACCAACCATTCCTCGACGATATCTATCCTTAACCCAATCGATTTGACATCGATAGCCAGGTGACTGGCTATTCCCCTTATGCCTTCAACTGCTGGCGAGCATAGTCCAAAGCTTGCTGGCGTGTGAGCACCACGCCGGCTGCTTGAGCCTCGCGCAGCTCTTCCAATAACCGGCCAATTTCTGGTCCGGGTTTCAGACTCAATGACTGCATCAAATCATGCCCGTCCACCAGCCGAGGTGGAGAGACACTCTCATCAGGACGTTCCCACCAGGCCTCCAGTAAGCTGCGGGTTACATCGAGCTGATGGATCCACTTATCCTCTGTCAAGGTGGGGCCATAGGTAGCCAGAGTGTCCGCCAATGCATGCAAGCAGATAGCCACCCCGCTGTTTGTCCCGCTGCGGGGCAGCGTACCTGATCCGTTATCCCGGAAAAATCGGTAGATTGCCCTACGAGTCGGTAGCTGATCCATTTGTGAGAGCAGCAATGGGCGCATGTGATGACGAATCACCCGCTTCAGCCAGTCGATTTCCTCATTGTTCAGACGTAGAGCCATGCCTCTTTTCCCCACCAGCGCCTCACCAATCTTTTCATGCTCTAGAAATCGGATTTTACCATCTGCAGCTTCCTGACGAGTTTCCGGTTTCCCGACATCATGGTACAAAGCAGCCAGGAACAACACCGAGCGAAGCGAGCGGTTAAGATTTAGCGGCTGGTCTAGATAATCATGGAATTGCTGTCGATAGCGTCCTAGCCGCACTGAGACCATCCCCAGAGAGAAGCTGGTGGCAGCCTCGGGGTCATGATGCAAACCCAGGGTATTAAGCAAATTTTCTAGATTGCGGAGCACATCCAGCGTATGTCGCCACACATCCGCCACATGTGGCGCTGGCTGGGTTACTCCCTTCAAGCCGGATAACTCCGGAAGCACGTAAGGGAGTCCGCCCAGAATCTCAAGTGCATCGATAGCTGTCGCCGGCTTAGGTCCATCCAGCATGCGAAATAACTCATCACGCAGCCGTTCTGGGGAGACCTGAGTAAGCATTGGCAAAGCCTGGCGCATCAGCCGGCGCGTTTCCGGCAGAATTAGCCACCCGTTTGCGTTTGCTAGACGTACACCGCGTAAAATCCGCAGGGCATCATCCGACATAGCAGTCTCAGAGCAAGCTCGCAGGCGACCGAGGCGCAAGTCGCCCATACCGCCCAGTGGATCGATCAGGTGATCGAGATCATCCAAAGATATCGCCAGTGCATTTATTGTAAAATCGCGCAGGCGCAGATCGCTTTCCAGGTCAGGCCCGCGTAGCCCGGCAAAATCCAGCACTTGACGTTCTCCGCTCGGCGCAACCAGAATCAGTCGCGCGGTGTCCCTTTCTTCATCCAGGGGGTAATAGGCGGCGCCCAGAGCATTTGCCAAACGGCGCGCAATACTCAGCACATCTCTACTTAATACAAAATCCAGGTCCTTGACCTCCCGCTGGAGCAAGGCATCGCGCACGGCACCGCCGACCAGATACACCGGGTATCCAACCGGCAGCGCCTGCTGCACCCGATGGATGATCTCAGGGAATGCTAAAGTCATCTTTTGGGTTACTCTTCCGGGTGGTAGCGCTCCAGGTCGACAGTGGCAATAAAAGGCAGGTTACGGTAGTATTCATCCAGGTCCAGGCCATAGCCAAATACAAACTTATTTGGGATGGTGAAACCGCGATAATGGATCGGCACATTGACCTCACGGCGCTCAGGCTTATCCAGTAAAGTACACACCCGC
>JAGDMX010000335.1 GCA_017860725.1 Chloroflexota bacterium
TTTCCACCAGTGTGGTGCTAATCCGGCTCTCTCTCCCTCCAGCCAAAACCATAGCGGTGCATGGCTCGAACTTGGAGCCAGCCTGATGAAACTGGCCCTAGGCTTGATGCCCTTCGCAGGCATTGCCTTCCTTTGGTTTGTGGGTGTAGCGCGCGACCGCCTGGGCGCCTTGGAGGATCAGTTTTCTCTACTGTCTTCTACGCCAGCGGGCTTCTATTTCTCGCCATGGTCTTTGCCGCCTCTGCCATCGCCGGAGGCATCTTCGCCAGTGATTCGGCTTATCCGGCCGAACTCACCAGCAGCGAGGTTTATCGGTTTGGGCGGGCAATGAGTAGACTTGTACAACTGAATTTGGCAGAATAACACAACACTCTTTCCTTGGGAGAATTATGAATATGGCACGCAAAATTCACGTGATCATTAACCCGGCCTCGGGGCAACCACAACCGATTTTAAACACCCTGAACGACGTTTTTCACCCGGCGGGGATCGATTGGGAGGTTTCGATCACTCAAAAAAGCGGCGACGCCGAGCACTTTGCCCGCCAGGCAGCCGCGGCCGGCGTGGATGTAGTGGCAGCTTATGGCGGCGATGGTACAGTAATGGAAGCCGCCCGCGGCCTGTTCGATACCCAAACACCTCTGGCAATCTTACCGGGTGGCACTGCTAATCTGATGTCGGTTGAGCTGGGCATCCCCAAAATCCTGGTCCAGGCCGCAGCAATTGCCGCCGATCCGCACAGCCGCGTGCGCATGGTTGATGCCGGCCTGGTCGGGGGCCAAGCTCATTTCCTGCTGCGAGTAGGCCTGGGCTTTGCTGCTCGCAAAGTAGAAATCGCCGACCGGGATCTCAAGGATCGCTATGGCATCATGGCATATTCGATCGGGGCACTCAGGGCTTTGACCGAGACCAGGCCAGCGCACTATCACCTGATCCTGGATGGCAAGCACTATGAAACTCAGGGCTTTAGCTGCCTGGTAGACAATGCCGGTAACATCGGGTTCGCCGGGCTGGGTTTGAAATCAATCCTGGTGGATGACGGGATGCTGGATGTGATCATCATTCGAGACACACGCATCCGCGCATTGATCGCAGCGGGCGCGAGCCTGACCGGTGTATGGCTTGACCCCGAGTATCTTCACCACTGGCAGGCGCGAGAGATTATCATCGAAGCCGACCCACCCCAGCCAGTACAGATGGACGGCGAGATGGTCGGGGAAACGCCGGTTAACATCCGGGTTGTTCCCAGATTGGTGCGCATCCTGGCGCCTGTTTAACAGCATGATTTTCCAGCAAGAGAACGCGCGATCTTTTTTATACTAGAGAGCCAACCCTTCTTTCCCTACCGGACGATACACCTATGCCCCACAGTTCCAGCCCGGACGTATCTGCTATCACAGATTATTTGTATATCTCGGCCTGGCCGCGCGGCGATCACGCCATAGAGATTCGTGCGCTGAACGTGCGCTTGATTCTATCTATGCACTGGATCAGGCCTTCATTTATGCTGGGCAAACCTCCTGTAAAGCTCCTATGGCTGCCGACCTTTGATAATCCGTTGATGCCCATGCCCATCCCCACTTTGCAGCGCGGTGTCGAAGCGGCCTTGCCGGTCATTCAGACGGGCTACCGGGTTCTGGTGCATTGCCGGGCTGGCGTGCATCGCAGCGTGGCGATGGCCTGTTGTGTTTTAATCGGCATGGGTCAGGCTGCGGATGAGGCGATGCAATTGGTCAAGCAGCAGCGACCGGTAGCCGATCCACAAGCCTGGTATATTCAGCGCCAGATATACCAATTCGAGCAGCGTTGGCGAAATAAAATTTGAGGGGCCGGCATGCCGGCGATGGAGACATAAGCGACACCCTGCTGGGTGATTTTATTTTTTCGTTGATTGGCTTGAAGGGCGACGCCTTGGATTCACTGGACGATCCAGGTCTTGGCTGACAAAGCGCGCCGCCCTTCGTTGGCTTACAGTTGAATTCCTAACCGGATAGCATAACCAGCCTAAGCCGTGTCGAAGGCTTTCTTAACACCGGGTAGCATGACGTAGATCAGGATGATCGCGTTGAGAATGAAGCTCAGGCTGACATCGGACCACTCACCGGCGCCCAACATGAACATCGAGTCCAGGATCAGGTTGAAGACTGTGATCACTGCCAGAAATAGCCAGGCTTGTTTATCCACATTCCAAAGCATCTGCACCAGCCAGACATACACCCATACCATCAAGGCCCACATCAGGAAGGTCCAGAAATTGAAGGCATGAACTTTAAATTCACCGATGAAGTAAGGCAAGATTCCCAGAGCCTGCAGAGCATGGACACCAGCCAGGACGGCTGCCAGCCCGGCCAGGATGGCCAGGACGGTAACACCAAACGGACGTGATTTCATAGGTTTATTCTCCTCTTTTTCAATACAGATGGATTAGACACTACTCGAGATTTAACTTGACCCCACCCATCATACCGGCTACGGCATTGTAGACCAGAGCGATCAGCAACCCGGCCAATGCGCCAGGTATGGCATTGATCAAACTGCGCCAGATGACAGTCAGGAAGGTCTGGAAGGTATACGCCGTCCAATTGCCCAGATTCATGTCAATCCACCAGGACTGGGCGCCGAAGAGCCAACCGAGGATCCAGTAGGTCAAACCAAAAACAAAAGTCCAAAAGGCAACCAGCACGGCACCATATAATGCAAACGAACCTACATTGACGGATTTAATGGTCTTCATTTGAAAATTCTCCTCTCAAGATTTTCTGGTATTCTTACTTTGATATGGTTGCAATCAAAATTAACAACTGTTGAATTGGAGATATTTGTTGTAGATTGGAGACATTACCGCCCAATCTACAACAAGATATCCTTAATCCTATCTCCCAATGCTGGCGTGATCACGGAGCTGTTGACGGGTAGTACGGCACCTGCTTGCGGTTGTGGTAACCGCCCACATAGCTGGCAACATCACACGCAATTGCCAGGCCCATCCAGAGCCAGTCCCAGCTGGTCAATGGGAAAATAATCACGTACATCAGCGCAGTCCAGGGGGCAAAGAGCAAGCCCGCGATGCCAACCAGCCAGGGAAGGTTAAAGCCGGCGAATGCCGCGTTCACCCGGACAGGTGCGATCAGCCAGTAGATCAAGAACGCCAGGCGTGGTCCAAAAAACATCAAAGTAGCAAAAAAACAGCACATAAACATACTCCTTAGTTAAATAAAATAGGGTCGAGATTTAACTTCCAGCCGATAGTTTGGAACATCACTTTCATATTCTCGCAATTGACTATCACCTTATACTGCACCTCCTTTGGAACTCATATCCTTCAACACGAGAATATTTGAAGGCCCGAACACGTAACCGATAATAACATGTTTATTCACTAGGGTGCGAGCTACATACTGGAGCAAAAATAACACGAAGGTGAACCAGGTGTAATACAGGATGCGTGAAGTTACCTCTGGATTGTCGCCTACCGACTTAGCAACCCAGGCGGTGATAGCCATCCCAGCCGCCATGACCAGGTAGACGAGGGCTAAGAAGCGGTTGAAACGGACCGCACTGGTTGCTTGAATAGTTCTTGCTTGTGCCATGAAATCACCGATGTGTATGTCTATTGATGTGGTTTGTTGGTGGTGGGAGAATTACCTACCACCAACAAACCAATCGATATTAGTTCCGTCGCCTGCGCATGAAGAACTTGATTACTTCATCAATGAGCAATAAGGCGAGGGCAACGCCAATACAGAGTAACCATTGATCGCCGCTGAGTGGTATGGTATTAAGGATCCGCTGCAGAAAATTTAACTCTGTGGCAAGGAAGGTCAGCAGTAGCGCTAGTCCATACAAGCCCAGCTGGCGGCGGTCGGAGACATTATCTCGGTTGAACACGGTCCCTTTCTCTGAGCGTGCGCTCAGTCCGAAAACGATATTGAACAGCGAAAAAACCACGAACCCCATGGTGGCTGCCAATTCCTGGCTTGTATCAAATGATGCCTCTATTACCAGTGTACCAATCGCGATGAGGAGCCCCGT
>JAGDMX010000336.1 GCA_017860725.1 Chloroflexota bacterium
GCACTTCGAAACCACCAAGTTGTCTACAGCCAAGCGACGCGAGCTTGGAGAGCATGCAATCGATACTTGTTTGCGATTGTGGATTGCGGAACAGGGCTATTCTGTGGACGGTAAAAGCGGCGACGAGCTAAATCAGGTCGCCAGTCAGGTGTCGTTGGAAACCGGCCAGCCAATCCCGACTCTTGGCAAGCAACTCGTGCGGGACGGCAAGATTGGCGAACCATACGACCAGCCAGTTACCGTGGGGGTGATGACTATGCTCAAGCTTCATCACCTGGTGGAGGACAAGGTGCATGCTCGCTCGACCGGTCCATACAGCCTGGTTTCCCAGCAGCCCCTTGGCGGTAAGGCGCAGTTTGGTGGCCAGCGCTTTGGTGAGATGGAAGTATGGGCGCTGGAAGCCTACGGTGCTGCCTACACCCTGCAG
This sequence comes from Chloroflexota bacterium, assembly GCA_017860725.1. Lineage (GTDB taxonomy): Bacteria > Chloroflexota > Anaerolineae > Anaerolineales > UBA4823 > CTSoil-045. The sequence goes on from JAGDMX010000336.1 coordinate 428, forward strand.
GAGATGCTCACGGTCAAGTCCGATGACGTCCAGGGACGTGTAAAGACTTACGAGGCGATTGTCAAGGGTGAGCCGATCGAGGAACCCAGCATCCCGGCCTCATTTCGTGTGCTGGTCAAAGAGCTGCAAAGTCTGGGACTGGCGGTTGAAGCGGTCACCGAAAGTGGCGAAGTCATACGCTTTGGCAAGGATGAGGAGAGGGCCCGACCGCCGAAGCTGCCCACCGGCTTGATGGGATTAGGGGATGAGCTTTAAGGTTTTCCTTGACTGCACTATCACGGTATGGTAAAATCGCTTTTCGTTCCCTAAGATAATACAGACGGCAGTACCCCCGTCTTTACAGTATAGGGTTGTTTGATTAACGGTGAGGCCATCATGCACGACCGATGGCCTCACTTAATGGAGAAAATCAATTATCTGGCAAGTATCATTTTTTGGAGGCAAATGTGCCCACGGTTAATCAACTGATCCGTAAAGGACGCAAATCGAAGAAAGTAAAAAGCAAGGCTCCGGCATTGCTGTACACGCTCAACTCTATGAAGCAGCGCCGCGTACGCCAGGATAGAGGCGCACCACAGAAACGTGGGGTGTGTACCGTAGTGCGCACGATGACGCCCAAAAAACCGAACTCGGCACTGCGTAAAATTGCCCGTGTACGCCTGTCCAATGGTATCGAAGTCACCGCATATATTCCCGGTGAAGGCCATACGCTGCAGGAGCACTCGGTGGTTTTGGTGCGCGGCGGTCGTGTGAAGGATCTACCCGGCGTGCGTTACCATATCGTGCGCGGCACCCTGGATACCGGCGGTGTCAATGCCCGCAAACAAGGCCGCTCGAAGTACGGCGCCAAGCGTCCCAAGGGCAAATAGGAGGCAATGAATGTCACGGCGCAATAAACCTGAACCGCGTGAAATCCTGCCTGATGCGCGCTTTAACAGCATGCAGGTGCAGGTCTTTATCAATAACGTCATGAAGAACGGCAAGAAAAGCGTGGCAACCCGCCTGGTGTACGATGCTATCGATCTGGTTGAGGATCGTTCTAAGCGCAATGGGTTAGAAGTCTTTGAGCAGGCGCTGAAGAATGTTGGCCCGCAGATGGAAGTGAAGCCTCGTCGGGTCGGCGGTGCAACGTATCAGGTCCCGATGGAAGTCAGCCCGGATCGTCGTTTCACCCTGGCAACACGCTGGATTTTGTCTGCGGCACGCTCTCGATCTGGTAAAAACTTCTCCGAAAAATTGGCTGCCGAGTTCTTGGATGCGGCGAATAACACAGGTTCTGCTATCCGCAAGCGCGAAGAGACGCACAAGATGGCAGAAGCGAACCGCGCTTTCTCACATTACCGGCTTTAGTGAATAAAGGTTTGGAGAACAAGCAATCCGCGTTCCTCTTTAGCGTGAAGCTCTCCTCATTGTCCAGGTGATCCAGTATGGCGCGTGTTTATCCATTAGAGACTTATAGAAATATCGGGATTATTGCTCATATCGATGCGGGTAAAACCACAACGACTGAGCGAATCCTGTTTTATACAGGTAAGACGCACCGCATTGGATCTGTCGATGACGGCACCACCGTCACCGATTGGATGGAACAAGAGCGCGAGCGTGGGATTACGATTGTCTCCGCGGCGGTCTCGGCTGAGTGGAAGGGTTATCAGATCAACATTATAGACACACCCGGACACATCGACTTTACTGCAGAAGTGCAGCGCTCTTTGCGTGTCCTGGATGGTGGTATTGTCATCTTTGACGCAGTGCAGGGTGTTGAGCCGCAAAGCGAGACCGTTTGGCGGCAGGCAGATCGCTATAGTGTCCCGCGGATATGTTTCGTTAATAAAATGGATCGCGTTGGCGCTTCATTTGAACGCTCGATCGAAATGATTCGCCAGCGACTGGGCGCTAATCCGATTGCAATTCAGATGCCGATTGGCAGTGAGGACAATTTCAAAGGCGCGGTGGATCTGATCGCCGAAAAAGCCATTATCTGGCAGGATGACCTGGGGAAAGAGCCGTTAGAGATCGCCATCCCCGACGACTTGGCAGAGCAGGCCGCTTATATGCGCGAGCGTATGATTGAGCAGATTGCCGAAACAGACGATCATCTGACCCTGAAGTATCTGGAAGGGGATGAAATCACCGTTGATGAGCTGAAAGCAGGCCTGCGCCGGGCAACGATTTCTAACCTGGCAACGCCGGTGTTCTGCGGCAGTTCGCTGCGCAACAAAGGTGTGCAGCCGGTGCTGGATGGCGTGATTGATTATCTCCCAGCGCCTTCGGATATTCCCGCAGTGGCAGGTGTAAACCCGCGCACCGATGAAGAAGTCGTGCGCCCGGCAGAAGACGATGCGCCTCTCAGCGCTCTGGTATTTAAGATTGTGACCGATCCTTATGTCGGACGGTTAGCGTATCTGCGAGTCTACTCCGGCAAATTAACCTCGAACTCGATGGCTTACAATTCAATCAAGGATAAGCGTGAACGCATTGGTCGCTTGATCCGGATGTATGCCGACCGCCGGGAAGATATTAGCGAAGTTTTGGCGGGCGATATTGGCGCAGTGCTGGGTATGAAAGAATCCTTCACAGGTGATACTCTGTGTGACTCGAATCATCCGGTGATCCTGGAGAGTATCAGCTTCCCCGAGCCAGTCATCTCGGTAGCGATCGAGCCAAAAACTACTGCTGATCAGGACAAGATGGCTGAAGCGTTGCGCAAGCTGTCGGAGGAGGATCCGACTTTTCAGGTGCGTTCCGATGAAGAAACCGGTCAGACGATTATTTCCGGGATGGGCGAGCTGCATCTGGAGGTTCTGGTAGATCGGATGCTGCGCGAGTTTCGCGTCCAGGCGCGGGTGGGACGACCGCAGGTGGCTTACCGCGAGTCGATTACTCGCCCGGTGGAGAAAGCCGAGTGTCGCTATATCAAGCAAACCGGCGGACGCGGTCAGTATGGGCATGTCGTCCTGGAGATGGAGCCAGGCGAGCTCAGTAGTGGAATTATTTTTGAAAATGGAATTATTGGTGGGGTGATCCCGAGAGAATACATCCCTGCGGTTGAAAAAGGTATCCGTGAAGCCGCGGATGGTGGTGTCTTGGCGGGCTATCCGGTTACGGACATTAAGGTCCGTTTGTATGACGGATCTTTTCACGAAGTCGATTCAAATGAAATGGCCTTTAAGATGGCAGGTTCGATAGCCTTCAAGGAAGGCATGCAAAAAGCCGGCCCAATTTTACTGGAGCCGATTATGCGGGTTGAAGTGGTTGTCCCGGAGGAGTTTCTCGGTGATATTATGGGACAGATCAACGCCCGGAGAGGTGAAATCCAGGGAATGGAAATCAGACCAGGCAATGCTCAGGCGATTAAGTCGATGGTACCGCTGGCAGAGATGTTTGGTTATGCCACGGATCTCCGTTCTGCCACCCAGGGGCGGGGTGTATTTTCGATGGAATTTGATCATTATGCCCGCGTCAGTGAAAACGTGGCAAAAGAGATCATTAACTAATTAATACAACATTGTGACGAACCTAGGTTAATAAGGAGAGCACTTATGGGAAAGCAGAAATTTGAGCGCACGAAGCCGCACATGAACGTGGGAACGATGGGACACAT
>JAGDMX010000050.1 GCA_017860725.1 Chloroflexota bacterium
TCATAACCAGCGCTCTGGACCAACATCATCTTTCCGGTGATATCACCAGCAGCAAAAATATGCGCTGCGGTTGTGCAGAATTGTTCGTTTACTTTAATGTATTGCCCAACGGTCTGAACACCGACTGCAGAAAGGTTTAATGAAGATAAATTCCCAATCCACCCGGTTGACATCAAAATTGCATCGGCGGTGATTTCCGTTGCTTCTCCTGATATGCGGTATTGGAGAATCAAACCGTCGGATTGCTTTTCAACCCAATCAATCCCATCAATACCGGTAATCGTCTGGATTCCTCGTTGCTGAAATGCAGACTGTATAATTTCAGTAATACATTCATCCTCCACCTGTAAAATTCGGGGGGCAACCTCAAGGAGCCAGACTTTAACGCCAAAACCGGCGAAAATCGAGGCGAGCTGGCAGCCGGTTGCGGCTGCACCGACTATGATTAACGATGCGGGTAGTGTTTTCATCGACCACACATCACTATGGGTCAGAGTATGCTCCGCTCCAGGGAAATCAATTCGCCGGGCTCGCCCACCTGCGCATAATATAAATTTCTCACTGGATAGCTCGAGACCGTTTTCAATGCGAATGGTATGAGGATCTTCAAATCTCGCCGAACCCACTTCGGAGTAAACTGCTACGCCGGCGTGCTGGAGATGTCCGATAAGCTGTTTTTTCTCATGGATGCCGTATACAACTTGTTGAGTACGTGTAAGCAACCGGGCAAAATCCAACTGAGGAGGCAACCCGATCAAACCGTATTCACCAAACTGTTCTGTATCTCGGAGTAAGCGTGCGGCCTTCGCCAGCACCCTGGTCGGAACACATCCGTCATTTGTGCAAGTGCCGCCCATCCTGCCACGCTCCACTAGAGCAACAGTAGCCCCCAGCTCCTGCGCCCGCAGTGCAGCCGTAACACCTGCCGGGCCACCGCCGATTACAATCACGTCAAACATCGTCTATCACTCCAATACCCGCCCTATCGAACCGTCCAGCATAATACGGTAGGTTTTCAAGGCTTTTTTAGACGGCCCTCTCAAAACAGCTCCGTCGCTGATCCGAAATTGAGAAGCGTGGATTGGGCACACGATTAGATTTCCTTCCAAATGACCTTCTGTCAACTCCCCTCCCATATGAGGGCATAGACTTTGGGTTGCAAAGTATTGACCGCCCACGTTGTAGACCGCAACGCTGTCTTCCCCAAGGAAAACCAGCTTCATTTTTCCGGGAGCAACCTCTTCTAATCGGAACTCATTTTCAGCCAGAGCCAAGTCAGGTGTGATTGCCTCGGTTTGCTCAGAAAAATTATGGTTGTGGTCATCATTAGTACTATCAGGATATTGAATATATACTTCACCATTTTGAATTGAAACCGGATACATTGCCAGCTTTGCGCTTGGATCGGCCAGTAACTCACCATTTGTCAAGTTATATTCATACCCATGCCAGGGACAGATTAGCCTATCGCCATGCAACTCGCCAGTGGCAATTGGACCACCTCTGTGCAGGCACGAGTTACGCAATGCATACCACTCACCTTGATGGTGAAACACACCAATAGATACATTATCGACTTTTACAATCTTACGTTCGCCATCTGAAATCTCATCGGCTTTTCCAGCAAACACAGATTTTGTCCGGGAGAAGTCATCCTGGCAAAATTCGTGCTCAAAGGCATGGGTAGCAAGTTTTGCTACCATTGTCTGGTCCACGGATACCAATGGATCATAAGTTTCTTCCTGCCGCTCCGCATTGTATGCTCGCGAAAGCATTTCCAGCAGCACCATCATCAGCTTATCCCAGGCTTCAATAGCTTGGTGCTCCAGATCATCATCTTGTCCATGCAATTCATCAATTAGAATCTGATTGATAGCCCGCTGCATAAAACCTACCTGACCAATCACATAGCGCTCGGCTATGTAAATATGAGGGTCCGCGCCGTGAGAGGTATGGGCTCTGCCAATATAATCTACGTAACGGGCATAATCCTCGTCGAAAACAGCATCCGCTGTCCTCACCCAGAAATTACTTAAATGGCGCATTCGCAACTCAATGTAATCGATATCTAGCGAGCCATCTTTCTTCAAAAAGAATTTTCTCGTAGGCGGGTATCTCAGCAGGTGTTCGTAGAATTCGCCAACAATTTTTGGTAGATGCTTCTCAATAATCGGCTTGGTTCTCCGTATAGTTGCAATGTTCACAGGATTCATACCGACAAATTCCGCCATGTAGCGGAAATACTTCCCAGAATCATCAGCCCCACGTTTTTGGGTTATGTTCACTCCACTCGATTGCTCACTCATATTGTATTATCCTTACCATAATAAGTATCCGAATTCTAACAACCTATCGTCTTGAAATCGTTACGAAAATCGTTACGAAAAACTCAAACACAATTTCCTTTTTGCTTTTCAGCCTACCACACCTCGACACGATAGCCATAAATTTCATTGCTACCCAGCTACCAGACAGTTCTTTCCAAATAGGATTGCCATGCCGCCCTTATATAGAATATGAGAGCAATACACGGGTGGGACTACCGTGCACTGCTCTCAGAAGTCCCCCTGTGATTGGCCTTGCCACGATCTGTGGAGAATTCCAATCAAGCTTTCTGATTATTATTATATAGACCTGTCGTCACGAAATCGTTACGAAAATCGTTACGGCAAAATAACTACGTAACATTTCCTGAATATTCGATTAGAATCATTTTATTGGGTTTTGTAACGATGGCGATCTTGCAAATTTCTCTTTTCGGCTCTCCCAGCATAAAACTCGATGGTGTGAATTTATCCGTGGATACGCGCAAGGCCATCGCCTTGCTTACGTACTTGGTGATGACTCAGGAGCAACACAGCCGCGATACCCTGGCCACACTCTTGTGGCCCGATTATGGTCAGGTCAACGCCAGGTCAGCATTACGTCGTACGCTGTCGGTACTTCAGAAAGCTCTTGGTGGCGAATTCCTATCGATTACCCGGGAGATGATCGGCATTGACCGAGACGAACAGATAGAAGCGGATGTCTTACGGTTTCGTCAACATCTCGCTGCCGTCACAAAGCATAGCCATCGCAGTATAGAACACTGCATTGAATGCCTTGTCCATCTCGAAGCCGCAATAGATATTTATCAAGGAGATTTTCTGGTAGGCTTCACATTGCGTGACAGCCCAAATTTCGACGAGTGGCAGTTCTATGAGTCGGAGGCATTAAAACGGGAGTTAAATGATGCCCTTGAAATCCAGGTCAAATCCAAAATCGGCGCTGGTGATTATTCTCGTGCCTTGGACTACACTCAACGCTGGTTAACACTGGATCCTCTGCGAGAAGATGTGCATCGTACGTTGATGTTAATCTTTGCCTGGACCGGGCAGCGCAATGCAGCCCTACGACAATATCGTGAATGTGTGCGTGTTCTTGATCGCGAGCTCGGGGTTCCACCACTTGAAGAAACAACCCAACTTTATCAGGCAATCGCCGAGAATCACTTACCGGAGCCTCCATCTGTCTCACGCAAACAGATTAATGAAGATACACTCGGCATAGTTCAAGATCATGATTCCAGGCTATATGCTCCTAATATTACTACAGCATTGCTACAAGGGAAAAGCTACCCACTGGTAGGTCGTTCCCGAGAATCTGAAATCCTCGAAAAGGCGTACCGAGAATACGCATCCATCGGATACCTTTTTATTATCGAGGGTGAAGCAGGGATTGGAAAGACTCGCCTGGCGGATGCTTTTCTCGCCTCGGCCAAGGCACGTGGCGCCCGAGTTATGAAAGCGCGTAGTTATGCCGGTGAAGAAAACTTGGCCTACGGACCAGTTATTGCATGCATTAATACCGCTTTAGACGAACTGGCAAATATAACCCGCCTGCGAGAAATCTCACAGCAAAGCCTAAGCGAAGCAGCTCGTCTGATCCCTGAGCTGAACCGGCTGATCCCAGGACTTCCTGCACCACCCCCACTCAGCACTCCTGGGGCACAAATGCGCTTCTACGATGGGATACGCCAGCTAATTATAAATCTCCTAAGTGGTTCAATACCCGGGATTATTTTCCTGGATGATTTACACTGGGCAGACTCTGCCTCTTTAGATTTAACAACTTACCTAATCCGCCGGCTCGGTGGCTATCCCGTTTTTATCCTGACTACTTGGACAGATCACAATATCCCCGATTCCGTACAGCAAGTAATCGCTGAGGCGGAGCAATCCGGGACTGCAGCTCGAATACACCTCGGTCGCCTGAAAGAAAGTGATGTGATAGAACTGGTACGAGCATCGGCCAAGCCGGAGGAGTTATTACCCGATCAATTAGGTACTCGACTTTTCCGTGAAACTGAAGGCTTGCCTTTTTTTGTTATTGAGTACCTTGAAGCCATCCAAACGAATCAGAGTTCTTATCAACAATCCTATATGGAAGAGGCTCTACCATCGATCGATGAATGGTCGATGCCACAGGCTGTGCGGGATGCGCTGCTTGCCCGGCTATCTGCCGCTGGAGAAACTGGCTGGCAAATCCTATCGACCGCAGCAGTGATAGGCAGGTCGTTTGATTTTGATACCATACTAGCGGCCAGTGGTAGGAGCGAATCGGAAACCGTCACTGCTTTAGAAAAACTTATCGCAATCGGCTTGATTGAAGAGCAACAAGTTTCCCAGGTAGGCACAATCGTCTACGACTTCACTCACGATAAGCTGCGCCGCCTGGCTTATGATGAATCTTCATTAACCCGCCGTAGGCTGATACACCGTCGGGTAGCGGATACATTATCCACGCAATTACGCCACCGGAGTGATCCATTTGTTCTGGCCAGTCAGGTGGCACAGCAGTACCATCTCGGCGGGCAGGATGCACAGGCCGCTGAATACTATAAATTAGCTGGAGAATATGCCCGCAGATTGTATGCCAACCAGGAAGCTATATCTAATTTTCAAGCGGCACTAACCGCAGGCCACTCTGAGGTAGCGTTGCTTCACGAATCAATTGGGGATTTGCGGACTCTGCAAGGTGATTATCGGTCAGCACTAACCGAATATGAAACCGCTGCATCACTAATGGAGCAATCACCTTATTTGGAACAAAAGATTGGCAATTTGCATCACCGGCGTGGTGATTGGGACCTGGCAGCCTGCCATTACCAGCTAGCACTGGATTCCTTGGATACCAGTGAAAACCTAACTTTACGTGCTCGCATTTACGCCGATTGGAGCTTAACTGCCTATCAACAGGGCAATGACAAACAGGCCTTAGAATATGCTCAACAAGCCTTAGCCCTGGCAGAGCAAGCGGGGTATGATCCGGCCCTGGCCTCTGCCCACAATATCCTGGGAATCTTATCCCGACGCAATGGGATGCACACCGAGGCGGTTCGCCACCTGGAGAAAAGCCTGGAGAGCGCCAACCGCCTGATCGAGCCGGCCGCGCAGGTCGCCGCTTTGAATAACCTTGCATTGGTATATCAAGACATCGGAAGCTATCAGCGAGCAATCCAATATGCGCACCAAGCTCTGGAACTTTGTAAAACTCAAGGAGACCGGCACCGCGAAGCCGCGTTACTGAATCATCTAGCCGATTTCTATCATTCATCCGGAAATAACGAGATGTCACTCGCATATCTCAAACAGGCTGTGATCATATTCTCGGAGATAGGGGTTGCCGAAGGCGATATACAACCAGAGATCTGGAAGTTGACCGAATGGTGAAATAACCATCAAGAACATATCTTTAAGCGTACCTCGTGCCTACAAACCTACCACCCGATTATTTTAATGCAGACAAACGCTACCGCGAAGCAGAGAATCTTGGGGACAAAATTGCCTGTCTCGAAGAAATGATCAGCCTTGTCCCGAAACATAAAGGGACAGATAAGCTGCGCGCTGACCTGCGTCGCCAGCTATCCAAACTTAAAAACGAAGCCGACTCTCACAAAAAACACGGGGCACATCCCTCCGCCTACCACATCGAAAAAGAAGGGGCGGGACAGGTAGCCGTTATTGGTCCAGCGAATGTTGGAAAGTCCGCCCTAGTAGCCGCATTAACCAACGCCGAGCCTGAGATCTCCCCAGCACCGCACACTACCTGGAAACCACTGCCTGGGATGATGCCGGTCTACAATATTCAAATACAGCTGTTAGATACCCCTCCACTGGATCCTGTCTTTACAGAACCGGGGTTATTTGACCTTGTGCGCAAAGCCGACCTGGTAGTGATGGTTATTGACCTGGAGGCAGACCCAATCGAGCAGTATCATGCCTCATTAGAGATGCTAAGATCACATCGTATCCTACCTAGAGACACAGTAACTAACAGCCCGGAACAAGAACGTTTCACAATTGTGCCAATCATTGTGGTGGTCAACAAATGTGATGACGAAATTAGCGATGAAAATTTTAGCGTGCTATGCGAGCTGTTTGAAGGCGAATGCCCCTTATTGCCAGTTTCAGCCGAATCTGCGCGCTATTTCGACCAACTTAAAATACATATTTATGAAAAGCTAGAAATTATTCGTGTCTATGCGAAGCCACCAGGAGAAGAACCCGATCTAGATACTCCCTTCGTGCTTAAAAAAGGCAGCACGATTATCGATCTGGCCCGAAAAATCCATCGCGATTTTTACGAGCATTTGAAATCCGCCAGGGTTTGGGGAAGCACTGTTTTTGAAGGTCAATTGGTTCAGCGAGACTATCTGCTCGCAGATGGTGATATTGTCGAGCTGCGTACATAGAACTAGCTGGGTGATAAATGTCATCTTGGCAAATCATGTGATAAATGGTACAAACATAGTAAATTAGTATGCTTTCACCCGGGATGCGAAATAATAAAATTCTCGTTTGAAGGCTTGTGATATGTGCAAAGGAGAAAAAGATGTGTGATCAAACGGATGATAAAACCGAGTTAATTGACGCACTCCAAACCATACCTTGGTTTCACGAATTGGCTCCCGATCATTTCAACAGGCTCATAGAACTCTCTTGCCTGCAAGATTTAGAGACTGGGCAAGAACTTTTCCGAGAAGGCGATAAAGAAGATTGCTTATTTATTGTCCTGGAAGGGCGAGTGGCAATCGAGATGCGTGTGCCGGGTAGAGGCAAGGTCCGCATCTACACGGCCGAACCGATGGATATCGTGGGATGGTCGAGCATTACACCCGTAGTCCGCCAGCGTACTGCAGGAGCGCGGGCAGTACTGCCCAGCCGGGTTGTATGCCTAAATGCACAAAAATTATACAATGCCTGCGAAGAAGATCATGACTTAGGGTATGTTGTCTTTCGGAGGCTGGCAAATGTTGTCGCCAGCCGGCTGCTAACCACGCGGCTGCAACTGCTTGATATGTTCGCTCACCCGGCAGCTAAGGAGGGATGAGATGCCTGAAGGTCACTTAGAAATAGGCGCGATCGTTACCCTGGAAAAACCGGAATTCAACCGGCTATTGGTTGCCATTCAGGAGCAGGGTTACGAAACCCTCGGTCCAACCATCCAGGATGACACGATACAATATAACAGGATAAATGGCCTTGACGACCTACCCCGTGGCATGACCAGCAAGCAAGATGCAGGCTACTATCGCCTAGAATATTCCGGGCACAATAATTATTTCGATGTCACACCCGGTCCACAAAGCTGGAAAGGGCAATTCTTCCCACCTCGCACAGAACTTTTGACTTTGTACCGCCAAAACAAGCGCGATTGGAGCGCTGAAAAAACACAACCTAATCAGCCACCTACTGCACTGATTGGGGTTCGACCCTGTGAGTTGGCAGCCATCCAGGTACAAGATCGGGTCTTTCTCCGAAATGACCTTTCGGATCCTCTCTACCTATCCCGCCGAGAGAGAACTTTCATATTGGTCGCCAATTGCCTGCACCCAGGCGGGACCTGCTTCTGTGTTTCCATGGGAACCGGCCCTCGATCTCACAGTGGTTTTGACCTGAGCCTTACCGAGTTGAACGATGTTTTTCTGATGGAGATTGGGTCAGAAGCAGGGCGAGCCATTCTGGCAGATTTACCCTGGCAACCAGCAGCCGCATTCTCGCTGCAAGCAGCAGAACGTGGTTTTGAGTATGCGATCCGACACATGGGGCGCACTATACCCGATGTCGAGCGGCTGCCCGAAGCCTTGCTCAACGATCTGGAAAACCAGCAGTACGATGATGTCGCAAAGCGCTGCCTGAGCTGTACAAACTGTACGCAGGTCTGCCCAACCTGTTTTTGCTGGGATGTTCAAGAGGTCAACAACTTGAGCGGCAGCGAGGTGCGGCGAGAACGTGTCTGGGACTCCTGCTTCAACCCCATGTATACATATGTATTCGGAGGTAACACCAGACCAAATACCCGTTCACGCTACCGCCAGTGGATCACCCATAAGCTTGCGTCATGGTACTACCAGTTCGGTGTCTCTGGTTGTGTTGGCTGTGGTCGGTGCATCACATGGTGCCCAGCGGGTATCGATATCACTGCTGAAGCTAATGCACTTTTATCGGAGGTGAAGGCATGACCGCCTACTCCCCACAACAAACCGCTGCAATCTCCCTTGTCTCACCCATGCTTCCCTTCCGAGCAGAGATATTATCTGTCCAGCCGGAAGCCCCGCTTGTTTCTACATATTGGATGCGCTTCCTGGATCCCGAGCTTCGCACCAGCTATCAGTTCAAGCCCGGTCAGTTCAACATGCTTTCCATTCCCGGCATGGGCGAAGCAGCCATCTCCATCAGCTCTGACTCAAACGACCATCAACGGGTTGGTCATACGGTACGATTTGTTGGCAATGTGACCAATGCCATCAGCCGGCTCAAAGCCGGGGATGTGATTGGGGTACGTGGCCCGTTCGGAACTAGCTGGCCGCTAGAGGATCACCACGGGAAAGATATCTTTATTGCTGCTGGTGGGATCGGATTACCTCCACTGCGCCCGATACTATATCAGGTCATGGCACAACGAAATAACTTCGGGAGGGTAGTTGTCATTTATGGAGCACGTACACCCGACGATCTGCAGTTCACCCGGGAATACAAAGCTTGGGAAGAGGCCGGCATTGAGCTGATTATCACCGTCGACCGTGGCGATGAAAAATGGACCGGATTAGTGGGCGTAGTTCCCCTGATGTTCTACCGCCTACGTATGGACCCCCGAAAATCTGTCGTATACACTTGCGGTCCCGAAATTATGATTCGCTTCGTAATCTTCGAAGCTCTTGCACGCCGCATCACGCCAGATCAAATCTACGTTTCCATGGAGCGCAACATGCGCTGTGGCCTGGGATTATGCGGACATTGCCAGCTTGGGCCATATTTTGTCTGTAAAGACGGACCGGTATTCACCTATGAGCAGCTCCAACCATACTTCAATGTGGAGGATCTGTAATGTCTAAGCCTAAAGTTGCTGTATATAAATTCTCATCCTGTGATGGATGCCAGCTATCGATCCTGAATTTGGAGGATGAGCTGCTCGACCTGGCGGGAGCAGTCGAAATCGCGTTTTTCCTGGAAGCAACGCGCAGGGTGCTGCCTGGACCTTATGATATTGGCCTGGTAGAGGGCTCAATCTCCACACCACATGAAGCCGAGCGTATCCAGGAAATCCGCCACCAGGTACGTTTCTTGATTGCTCTGGGAACCTGTGCCACTTCAGGAGGTATCCAGGCCCTGAGAAACTTTACCCAGGTTGATGACCTAGCGGTCATCGTCTATGAGCACCCTGATTACCTGCATGTATTGGATACCTCCACACCCATATCGCAACATGTTAAGGTAGACCTTGAGCTATGGGGTTGCCCGGTCAACAAGTATCAGGTACTAGAATGCGTGGCAGCATTGCTGCAAAATCGTACTCCTTACCTGCCAACACACAGCGTTTGCCTGGATTGCAAGCGGCGTGGGACGGTCTGCGTGATGGTTGCCAATGGCACGCTATGTCTAGGTCCTGCCACACGTACTGGCTGTGGCGCCTTGTGCCCTGCAAGTGGTCGTGGGTGCTATGGCTGCTTTGGTCCAGCTCCTGGTGCCGAATATGCGACCACAGCACACTTGCTACAATCCAAAGAGCATTACCCAGGCGAAGCTGTCCATCTAATGCGTAATTTCGCTGGCTATGCTCCTCAGTTCCGAGAAGCCGTTGATGCGCTAGTCGGCGGCAGCGAAAACGAGCCTGCCCTGTAAGGAGGCAATCGATGAGACAAAATATTGAAGTTGATGCATTAGCCCGAGTAGAAGGCGAGGGCGCTTTATACATCCGTCTTAAGGACGGCGAAATTAACGATATCCAGGTAAACATTTACGAGCCGCCACGCTTTTTCGAAGGTTTTTTGCAGGGGCGCTATTACCAAGAAGTACCGGATATCACGGCACGGATTTGCGGAATCTGCCCGGTTGCCTATCAAATGAGCTCGGTGCAAGCCCTGGAAGCTGCCCTGAATATCACCATCTCCCCTGAAGTGCGGGCTTTGCGCCGATTGCTTTATTGTGCCGAATATATCGAGAGTCATGCGCTACATATTTATATGCTCCAGGCGCCTGACTTGTTGGGGCACGATAGCGCATTATCGTTAGCAAAAGTCGCACCGGATGTCGTACGTCAAGCACTACGTCTTAAAAAAATTGGCAATAGCCTGCTGCGAGTCGTTGGCGGGCGCTCCGTCCTGCCCTGGATTACCCAGACTTTTCGATGGACTATGAGTTTGTCGCCCTGACCAGAGATGACGAATACGCCATTTACGATGGCGAGGTGCTCTCATCGACCGGACTACGGGTGACCGCTACAGGTTACGACAGTGCTTACCTGGAAACCCATGTACAGCATTCCAATGCTTTACACAGCCATACTAAAGCTGGCTCGTCCTATTTTGTCGGCCCGCTAGCGAGATTAAATCTAAATTATTCTCAACTTCGACCTGCTGCCAGGCAGGCAGCGGAAAAAGCAGGCATCACATTGCCTATGCGCAATCCCTTTATGAACCTGCTGGCACGTGCGATTGAGCTCGTAGAAGTATGTGATCTGGCCATTGAGCTGGCAGGTAATTACCTGCCGGTTGGTCCAAGTCACGCCGAGATTAAGATACGCGCTGGTGAGGGGGCAGGAGTCTCAGAAGCACCGCGCGGTTTACTCTATCATCACTATATCGTAGATGACCAAGGAATGATCCGCCACGCCAAGATCACACCCCCCACAGCACAGAATTTTGCCCAGATGGAGGCCGATCTGTGGGAGTATGCCCCACAGGTTATCGACCTGCCCCATGAAGAAGCTACGCTGGCGTGCGAACACCTGATCCGCTCTTATGATCCCTGTATCTCGTGCGCTACGCACTTCTTAAAGCTAACAATTGAACGATAACAACAAGGCGGAAAATATAGCGGTGTGCCTGGGTATAATACCTCCGGCACACCTTTTTAATTCGAGAATCAGATGATAAAAGTTATTGGCATCGGCCAAACAATGCGGGGTGATGACGCCGCTGGAATACGTGCGGTTCAATATTGGCAGGCAGCCTATCCCAAATCCAGTCAGCAGCCCAATGTACAAGTATTGATTGAAGAGCTTCCCGGCCTGGCATTGCTGGATATGCTTGTAGGTGCATCATTTGTCGTGATCGCCGATGCGGTTCGTAGTAACGTGGATCCCGGAACGATCCACCATCTCGAAATCACAGACCTGGCTACCTTCAAACCCGGCTTGTCATCTGCCCATGGCTGGGGGTTGGCAGAGACCCTGGCATTAATCGGTATTTTGGGGCTATCCAATATGCCAGAACAGATTAGCCTAGTGGGCATCGAAGCGGGCGACCTGAATATGGGTATGACTCTCAGCCCACCGGTCACCGAATCGCTCACACAAGCCGCGGCCTTGATCGAGAGCCTGGTGACCGGAAGGCTTGCAACGAAAGTAAATGGTAATTAAAATCAATCCTTGCTAGTACGGTAAAGAATTCGCAAAGGACTATCACTGCTATTCAGCGCAATTTCTGGCGTTAGGAAACCATTTAACTGGATCAGTCTGGCCACTAAGCCAGTCCAGCCGATTTGATGACTGGCTCCTAACCCCGCTCCATTATCTCCAGGAAAATACTCATAAAATAAAAAGTAATCACGCCAGTACGGATCCGTCTGGAATTTTTCCGATCCACCAAAAACAGGTCGTTTTCCTTGTTCATCCTTTAAGAAAATTCGTGTTAGCCGTTGAGCGATTTCCATGCTAACTTCAAAGAAGGTCCTCATATTGCTCGAACCAATAGGACACTCGATCTTGAAATCATCCCCATGAACATTTA
>JAGDMX010000337.1 GCA_017860725.1 Chloroflexota bacterium
TCGCCGTCCTGGCAGCAGTCCTCTTCAGCGGGATCACTTTCGGCCTGGGTCATGGCCGATCGTTGGATACATTTCTGTTCACCGGATTACTCTATGGTGTACCTTTTGCGGTCACATTCACCAAACGCGATTGGGAGCATGCCGTGGCGGCTCACTACATGGTGAATTTGATCCCATGGGTGATGGTCTTATTCGAAACCTGATGGAGGATATATCGATGAAAGTACGAATTATTGCGATTTTTATGCTGGCTTGCCTGGGATTGATAGGCCCGGTGCAGGCTACTGGAGCGACGAGCCGTGGCAGTGATCGCTTGCCCTTCCAAAAGATTAACCCCGACCAGGTTCTGGTCGAGGATTTATCGACATATATCCCAGCCCAAATGCAGGCAGCTAATGTGCCCGGCCTCTCCATCGCCCTGATTCGAGAGGGAGAGATCATTTGGGTAAAAGGGTTTGGTGTAACCAATTCAATTACAGGGAAACCGGTAGCCGGAGATACCGTTTTTGAAGCCGCCTCGATCAGCAAAGCCATCGCAGCCTACGCCGCAATGAGTCTGGTCGAACGCGGGGTTCTTACATTGGACGAGCCAGTTAACCATTTCCTGTCCCGACCCTGGCTACCCACCTCTGCCTACGCGGAGCAAATTACACTGCGTCAGCTGCTTTCCCACACCTCCGGATTGAGCAACCAGGTCAACCCGGTCAATAAATCTATCATATCCCCGCCAGGTGATCGCTATGAATACTCGGGGGTAGGTTTTCTTTACCTGCAAGAAGTGATGGAGCAGGCTACGGGTAAGCCGCTCGAGCAAATTGCACAGGAGCTGGTTTTTGGCCCGCTTGAGATGGATTCCTCGAGTTACGTGAATCCAACAAAGATAATGCCCAGGCTCGCCTATGGTCACATCAATTACGGCTCTTTTATGCTGCTGCTGGTGGCAGTGCTGGCAGCGACGTTCACCTTGACCCTCCTGGTTGGGTTGATCATCCAGCGGATTCGATTGGGCAGGTTTAGCCTCTCGGGTAGATTGTTATTGATATCGTATGTGATCGCTGCGAGCCTCGCGCTTGCCTTCGTGGTTTATTTTGTAGGTAATGGAGTCAACAAGTGGGTAACGCTTACCGCGCTCTGGCTGATCTTGTTCGGGGGAGGCATGTCTCTGCTGATATTCCTGGGTAGTAAACTGATCACTCGCCTGCCCGGCAAATGGCAGCGGCCGCGAATCCGGGTGCCGTTCCTGGTGTTATGCTCCTTTATCAGCGCGCTGGCTTTAGTGTTGATAACTGCTGCGCTAAGCGGCCCTGTTCCCAGGTCGCCGGCCGGGTCTCCAAGTGCGGCGTTTTCATTGCGCACCAGCGCTCCTGACCTGGCAAAATTCTTACTTGAATTGACCTCCCCACAGCACCTGGACCCAGCTCTGATGGCGGAGATGACCTCACCCCAGGTCCAAAGTGCGGAAAATCAATCTTGGGGGCTGGGAATTGGCATCAATCATGGTCCGCAGGGCAATGTCCTCTTTCACGACGGAAATAACCTGGATTTTAAAGCACTGATGGCCATCAATCAGGAGCAGAAGAATGGTGTGGTCATCCTGACGAACGGGCAGAACGGCTCAGCCCTGGCGAGTGACATTGTCAACTATGCCATGGATTAAATGGCTAGATAAGGAGACTATCATGTCAGCAAAGTATCGCGTGCATCGCTTTAGCCTCAATATGATCAACGACCAAAGCAAGCTAGAGCAATTTCTTAACAGCCTGGAAGGCGAAATTATCGCCATCATCCCGAACGTCACCCCGACTGCCTTTATCTTGACTCCCCGGGTGGACTTTCTACTCATCGTGGAGAAGATCGCATAAAAAGTAAACCCTGTTTATATTATTGGATATGGGTCATTGGGGCGGCTTGGCTGTTAGAGGCCTGCATAAAATACCCCCAAAGCTGTCCATCTGCCATCCCAGTCGGGCTGATCGATGCGGATGAAATCGCCCGAAATGGCAGCCTTCCCTTCCGCTTTCCTCTCGACGAGTCCACTCTCGATGGAAAGCTTTTCTTCGGTTGGTTTGGCGTTTCCAACGAGTGCCCGCCTAACGCACAGGACTGCTTCGATTATCCGATCCGGGAATTCCATGCCGCTGAGGATTACCGCCGCCCGGCGGGGACGCCAGTCTACGCCATGGCGGATGGTCAGGTGAGCTTTTCGGGGTTGATGGGCGGTTATGGTTGGCTGATCATCATTGATCACCCGCAGGCTAATCTGTATTCCCTCTACGGTCACCTCAGCCCCAGCCGCTGGCGAATCACGTCTGGCGACGTAGAAAAGGGCCAATTGATCGCCTACCTGGGCGATCCGGACGAAAACGGCGGCAGCGTCGAAGAGCCGCTTGAGCCGCACCTTCACTTCGGGGTGCGCGCCGGCCAAAAAGTGGATTATTCCAGCCGGGGTGAGTGGCGCTTCCAGGCCGGGTGGATAAAATTATGCCCTCAGGATCTGGGCTGGCTGCAGCCCTCCGCGATCATCATCGCCCAGAATATCCCTCCGGGTGGATATCCGCAGCCGGCCATGGGGTTTCTCGTTCGCTGGGGAATGGAAATACTCCTAACAGCAATTTACACAATCCTGGGAATCGGGATGATCCTCGGGATGGTGAAGAAAAAAAGCCGTGCATTCCTGACCATCCCAGGCTTCCTCGTGATCGCAGCCGGGATTGTCTTCCACATGAAAAGTATGGTAAGCACCGATACGCTGCTCATCATGGGTATCCTGTTGTTGGGCTGCGGAATCTATCTTTCCTTCCGACAGGTTGGCCAGAAGGAAACCATTGAACCGAACCACTAAGATGAAAAAATATCCCCCTTCCATCTGGATGATCGCCATTTTCACCTGCTTGCTGATCGGCTGCAGCCGTGATTCCAGCGGCCCGCTCGACCTGAAACTCGACGTTGGCGCGCACAGCCTGCACCTGGTATGCGTGGGGCAAGGCAGCCCGACCGTAGTCCTGGATACAGGTAGCGGCGAGACGTATGAAAGCTGGCAGTCAATCATCGACGGTATCGCCAAGGAAACCCGGGTATGCGCCTACGACCGGGCTGGTTATGGACAAAGCGAGCCTGGTCCGCTGCCGCGCGACAGCGGTAGAGAAACCGAAGAGCTAGCCCTTCTGCTCAATAAAGCTGGCATAAAAGGACCGTATATCCTGGTGGGGCATTCACTGGGCGGTTTGAACATGCAGGTTTTCGCCGGTAAATACCCAGACCAAGTGGCGGGCATGCTCTTGCTAGACCCTCCACCATTAGAATGGCTGTCGGGAGGGAGTTTCCCTGAACTCCGCGAAATGTTCCTCCAACAAGCGGAAGCACTCCAATCCCAATCCGCGGCGGCACGCAGCTCAAAGGATCCACAAGCAAGGACTCAGGCAAATTTTTTGGCCATGGTGGCATCTGAAATGACTGAAATGTTTACCGGAAGCATTCAACAGGCGGTCGGAATCAAATCCTTTGGCGACATCCCGCTCACCGTCATCGCCTCGACCCAGGTCAATCCCAATTTCGGCGACTCAGCACAAGCTTATCAGAGCTTCTGGATCGAGCAATCCAAAGAGCTGGCCAAGAAATCTACGCGAGGCAAGTTCCTGCTGGCGAAGGGCAGCAGTCATCACATCCACCGCGATGCTCCCCAGCTTGTGCTGGATGCTCTGCGGGAAATGATCCAGAAATGATCGATCGCAATTATTTGCGAGTGAGGATTAAGAACGTAACATCATCCTGCTGCTCCTCGCCATCGGTAAAGGCGTTGAGCTCCTCCTCAAGCTGGACCAGGATCTCAGCGGCTGGGCTGGGGGCAGCGGCAACCGCAGCGGTCAGGCGTTCGATTCCGTAATCTCCGTTGGTTGGATGCCAGGCTTCGGTCACTCCATCGGTATATAACACCACTACATCGCCCGGTTCAAGGGCGATGGTTTCATCAATTAATTCAT
>JAGDMX010000338.1 GCA_017860725.1 Chloroflexota bacterium
CCCAAGTATGCTTATGGATGGGCGATCACCATCAATGTCGAGGCGCGGTTTAGCACGCATTGTAATGCCCGGGATAGATTCTCCGGATCTAGTGCGCCAAAGCTCTCATCCAGGATGATCATATCCGCTTTCTGCAGCAGCGTTCGAGCGATGAATAGCCGGCTGCGTTCGCCGTGAGAGAGCTGCCATCCGCTTTCACCGAGCATCTGCTGGAAGCCGGACGGCATGCGGTCGAATACTTCGCCCAGACCTAGCTCCCGCAGCAGCTCATCAGCTTCTTGCAGGTCTTCCGGCAGCGGCGGCCAGCGCCGCCCCATCAGCAGATTAAACCCCAGCGTATCAGAGAATACATAATTCTCCTGGAATTGGGGTGCCATGACCACCCGCCTGCGCCACTCTTCTGTTCCCAAGATCTGACGATCAAAACCCCATAACAGCATGGAACCATGCTCTGGTACACGTAGCCCGGTCAGGATCGATGCCAAGGTAGATTTGCCGCCTCCCGAAGGCCCTTCCAGCAAGATGTGGCTCCCCGGGTGAATCTGCAGCGAGCAATCTTGGACCACCGGCCTTCCTTGCGGGCGATAACGGAAGGAGACATCGCGTACCTGCAGCAGCGGTTGGTCGCTGCCCACGCTGGGCAAGACTTGGTCGTGCTGATCGTCAGATTCGCTCCCGGTGGGCTGGAACGAAACAAAATCCAGTGATTGCAGTTCGCGCGGGCGCGCAGCGGCGTTGAAGATCGGACCTACCTGTTGCCAGGCGATCAGTACCCCGCTCAGGCTCTGGGCACCGCCCGCCATGCGCGCCAGGGCTCGCGAAGCCAGGATGATCCCACCCAGGCTGATCGCCATAGCCTGGGGCGAGGCCGAGCCGGAAATAAACGGCACAGCAATCCCCAGCAGACCGACCAGCATCCAGCCGCGTGAGATGATGGCGTTGACCTGGATGCCGACCTGATCCACATGTTCGGAGAGCTTTAAGTAGCGCTCAAGGGCCTGGTCTTCATCATCATGCCAGTGGCGGTGATCTTCCTGCGCCAATCGGGTCTGGTGCCCGACCATGCGCTCGACCAGGTCGTTAGTCATCTCCCGGTACGCGCTGGACCATTCCCGGCTGACCTGGAAGTAGCGCCACAAGATAATCAGGGATATCACAGTCCAGATGCCGAGCAGCAGAGCGTTTAAGGGGCCGCCCGCTCCTTTTGCCAGGATGATCCCGGCCAGAACGAGCTCGATGATGGCAAGAATCGCCATATAACCGCCGTTTAGTGCCAGCATCTCGACAGCCTCGGAGTCCATCACCCGGTTCAGGAACTGACCCCTCCCCTGGTGGCGGATTTCCTCAGGGTCAAGCCGCAAAGTGCCGTACAATAACCGCTGCTTGAACACCGAGCCGGTGCTGATCGACAGCTCACCTTGCGAATCGCCAACCATCATTTGCACCGGGATGGTTGAAAATAATAAGATTACCCAGGCCAGTAGCCAGCCCAGGTCAAAGTGCCCCTGGAAAATCCCACGCCCGATCACGAACCAGGTGGCGATCCCCAGCAGTTGCAAAATTAGGTAGGTTGTCAGTTGCAGAGCGATCGGAAAGTAAACCCGAGAGTGGCGAAACAGGCTTGACAGGCTCGCACCCGGTAGCAGGCGTAGCAGCCAACCGCCCTGGATTCGCAAGGGGCTGAGCTGCTCGGAAAGAATCGCTCTGCGGGCGTGATGGAGGCGGTTTTCAGGAACGCCAGCATCTGCCAGTAGTTGGTTGATGCCAGGCGTCAGGCCGGTCTCATACGGCGAGCAAAGTGCCTTGCGCAGATTTTCAATCGGGATTTTCTTTATGCGCAGTTCGGGGCTGAGTACCGTTGCTCGGCTGGAGCCACCACGCACAAGGGCGATCAGGCGTGGGCTGCCGTCGCTGAACGGACCGGGCAGGCGCAGGATCGCTGGGGCCACAGCTTGCAGAAATCGCTCGACCTCGCCATACAGTAGATCGACCGGTTCGGCTTCCATCCCGAGATGCCCGGCGGCGACATCAATCCACCGTCCGATAGTCTCATCGTCGGATTGAGCCAGTTTGTCCGATGGCTGGGAGATCTTTGCCGGTCGTGAGATTAACTTCCCACGGCGTGCCAGGTTTTCGATCAATTCTCCCAGTCTCGGGACAGGCCAGGCCAGTGTGTCCAGCGCCAGATCCTGCTTTGCCATGCCGTCTAAGATTTTACTTGGTTTTCACTGAAACTGCGTGCACAATCAACTGCTCGCCGCTCTTCTGATCTGCCGAAGGCCCGTTTAAAGTCAGTTCGGGATAAGAAAAAAGTGATGTTTTGGGTTTATGGGCGGCGGAGCCGCCCATAAACCCAAAATCCTTTTATCCCGAATTCACGTGTTTAGCATTAAGATATTATCAAAGGGGCTAAGGGCAGGGAAGAGCAATTTGACCCAATGTATGCGACCTATGTCCTAAGACATTTGACTAAGCTTCTCCCGTCATTGCTCCGATCGGGCCAGTGTGAAAGATTTTTCTTTTATAATACGGTAGGCGGTAATTATTCCGCTTTGTTTTTGGTCTACTACACCTTCTTCTAAAGACAAACTGCTGGAGATAATCATTGTCCATCCAGTTCTCTCGATCGATGCGTTCGCTCAAGGTTGACAGCTACCGCGCCTCGCTGGTTGGAATTCTATTGGCTAGCGGGATCCTGCTGGCGCTGGTGGTATGGTTTTTTACCGCCCAGATCACACTCTATGAAGTCAGTAACTCGCTCAGCCTGACAGAAGATGGCCGCCTGATAGCCCACTTCCCGGCCGAATCGATGGCGCGCATCCACCAGGGACAAACGGCTATCCTTAGGGCAACCGTGGGGTCGGACCAGTCGGTGGTTTCGCTACCGGCGATGGTCTTTACCACTCAGCCGGATAGCAGTGATGTAGAAATTTCCATTACGACAAATGATGTCCCGGAGAATCTTTTGACCGGCAGTCTTAAAGGTCAGGTAGATGTCGAGGCGGAATATGTCACACCGTCTGTCCTGGTCATGCGTGCCATGGGGAAGTATTTAACCCGCTCCCAAATCCCAGTCAGCCCTCAAAATAACTCAAGCGCACCATGATTCTTGATACACCCGTACAAGGTCAGCGCTTCCTGGCGCCGGAGGTTATCCAGACATCGGAGATGGATTGTGGTCCGGCGGCGCTTAAGTCGATCCTGGAGGGGTTTGGTATTCCGGTAAATTATGGGCGTTTGCGCGAAGCTTGCCAGACCGACGTCGATGGTACCTCCATCAACACAATTGAAGACCTGGCAGTTCAGCTCGGTCTGCAAGCCGAGCAGGTCATGTTGCCGGTAGATCACATTCTGCTGGCAGAAACACAAGCGTTGCCGGCTCTTGTCGTGGTGCGCTTGCCGAATGGGATGACTCACTTCCTGGTGGTTTGGGGTCGTTTTGGCAATTACCTGCAGATTATGGATCCTGCTACCGGTCGGCGCTGGCCGACCTGGCGGCGTTTCCAGGATGAGTTATACATCCACTCGTTTCCGGTACCGGCGGAGGCCTGGCGGGAGTGGGCCGGTACCCAGGGCTTCCTGGCGCCTTTGAGCCGGCGGCTTGGCGATTTACAGGTGCCGGAGGATAGAATCCGGGAGCTGATCGACTCGGCTTCCCAGGATCTCTCTTGGCGCTCGCTGGCTTCCCTGGATGCGGCCACGCGTATGGTAGCAGCCATTGTACGCTCGCGTGGGCTGGAAACCGGTGAACAAGCTGGCAAGGTTATTTCTCGTTTTTACGAGCTTAACCGCCATCAGGCTGTTCCCGCCGAATTCCGCCAGTCGGACGCATCGGAATTTACACAACTGCCAGGGGAAGGCCTACAGATCCCCGAGACATATTGGTCGGTGCTGCCCCTTGCTTCTGCCGAGTCCGAAGCCGGAGAACCCGCTGATGCCCAACGGCTCGTCCTGCGTGGCGCGGTTCTGGTTCAGCCCGAAGCCGCACGCGGATTGTCGCCAGACCTGGAAGCTGCTCTGGGAGAACCGGAATATCGCCCTTTGCACTCCGTCTGGAATGCCTTAAGGCAAGATGGCTTGTTGACCCCGACACTTTTGCTGCTGGCGGTGGCCCTGGCGACCATGGGAGTCATGGTGGAAGCCTT
>JAGDMX010000051.1 GCA_017860725.1 Chloroflexota bacterium
AACCGGGATAGACAGCTTCTTCGCCCTGGCTTCAGTAGTAGCGGATGAAATGTACGCCGCGCCGATTCCAATCCTGGCACTCTCTCCAGATGATTTTGGCCGTTTGCACAGTGGAGATTGGGTGGAGATTCACCCGGCTGGAACAATCATTCTTTCGACTACCTTACCGCCAGCATCCGCTTGAAATCCAAACTTCATAGACTTTGACTTAGCCGAAGTGGTGCAGTGCCGGTTGGGTAGCTTACCGATTGTGACCGCCAACCTTACGATAGTCCGGTACGAAGGTGAACTTATCTGGTAGCTAAACGCGAAAAGGAACCCCCTGGCAATTTGCCGAGGGGTTCCGCTTTATCGAATGAGACTCTCGGTGATTAAAAACCCGCCAGCTTTTGCCGCTCCAGCGAATGTCCCAATAACCGCTCAATCGTGCGAACCATCGGCAAGTCATCCTGGGTGGCAAGTGTCAGGGCGGTGCCCAGATTGGTCATACGACCTGTACGCCCAATCCGGTGGGTATATGCGATTGCCGTATCGGGCATGTCGTAGTTAATCACATGCGAGATACGCGAAACATCGATCCCGCGTGCGGCGATATCGGTGGCGACCAACACCTTAACCCTGCCACTGCGGAAGTTGTCCATTGTCTGCTGGCGCCTGTTCTGTGACAGATTGCCCTGCAGAGAGGCGGCGGGCAAGCCTGCTTTTTGCAATTGCTCAGCCAGTTTTTTGGCGCGGTGTTTCGTCCGGGTGAAAACCAATACCTGACCGCTGCCCGATTGGCTCAAAATAGCCAGGAGCAACTCAACTTTCCGGGTTTGCTCCACCGGATAGACCGCATGGTCGACCGTTTCGACCGGGCGCGAATTTCCCAGTTCGACTGTCGACGGATGGTGTAAGAATTCATCCGCCAGTGAGCGGATTTCATCCGGCATGGTGGCTGAGAATAAAAGTGTCTGGCGCTGGGCAGGTAATGCGGCAAGTATGCGCCGGATGGCGGGCAAAAAACCCATATCGAACATCTGATCAGCCTCATCCAGCACCAGGATTTCGATCGCGCTCAGGTTGATCGCATGCTGCCCCATCAGATCCAACAAACGACCCGGGCAAGCGACGGCGATCTCTGCTCCGGCCCGCAAGCCCTTAATTTGTGGCTGAGCGCTGACGCCCCCATATATCGTCACACTCCGCAGATGTGTGTGACGGCCGAGCGATCCGATGGCTGTGTGGGTCTGTTCGGCCAACTCGCGCGTAGGAGAAAGGATGAGAACGCGCAATCTGCCGCGCGGGCCATTTAAGAGGCGCTGGAGGATAGGCAAGACAAAAGCCGCAGTCTTCCCAGTTCCGGTTTGGGCCAGACCCATTACATCACGACCTTCTAAAATGGCAGGGATCGTGTGGCGTTGAATTGGAGTAGGAGTGGAATAACCGGCTGATGAAATCCCAGCATTAATCTGGGAATGAAATAAAAATGCATTAAAGCTCACAAAAGGTCCTTTTGGCTAAAGATTGAGCCAAGGCGTACCCCAGCCCTGTCCGCGATCGTTATGGACTAATTTAGTCCAATTTCGATTGCGGACACGGGAGTATACCACATATAACCAGTAAAGTAATTAAATGGCAAACTAAAGATACAACTCTATGACTACTTTTACTAGAACTCATCTCAAAAATGGGGGTTGGGGGTGTTTGGCGGTGGCTATGCCGCCACAAAACACCTCACTCCCCTTACTTTTGGGATAAATCCTTGATCTTAATTCAAAAGGGTGCAAAAAGCACCCTTCTTATTTATCTTCCCCTGCTAGATTATGGTGTAAGAGTCTACACCAGGCAGGCAGGTGATTTTCGGAACGATTAGTAGGTTACAGTGACGTTGGTGGCCTGAGGACCTTTTGAGCCTTGTTCGACATTGAATTCAACTCGCTGCCCTTCTTCCAGGTTTCGATAGCCATCGCTCTGGATTGCAGAAAAATGGACAAAGACATCTTCTCCACCCTCACGTGCGATGAAGCCGTAGCCTTTGCTCCCGTTAAACCATTTGACCGTGCCGATGATTCGTTCAGACATTGTAGTTGCCTCCTTATGGCAAAAATTAGATGTTCAGGTACTCGGTTTGTTTCATCGGAACGGGAAAAACAAAAAAGCTCATGGATTAAACCATGAGCCATTGTCGTCACTTCCAACATAAACTTACTGGTATCCTGCAAACAAAATATTAACATAATCGGTCATATTTGTCAAGCCTCAAACAACCCGTGTTTTTTGATCAAGATTGTTTCGCATATACCATACTTCTGTCTAACAATTGTCGCAACTCGTGTTCAGCCTGTTGGAACGGAACTGAAAGAGCGGCACTCCATTCATTCAATAAAAGAGCCTTGGCGTGGTCCAGGTTAGAACTGTCATTGTCATTCATCTTTCTGATCTGCTTGTGCAATGTCAGGTCTCGGACTACCCGGCAAATCGACTCGAGCGTCCCATCCTTCAAACGCTCGGTCAGTTGCGTTTTCCGCTCATAACGATCTGGTGAGAGCGGCTCCCCGGGACTGGCGAGAATTCTAAACAGCTTTTGGAATTCCCTGGCAGGTGTAAGATTGCGCAGGCAACCCACCCCTGTGTCGTTAATAGGGACCCAGAGGGTTAAATCGTATATTTGCACAACATAATACTGGCCGATATGCCCGGATAATACTTTCTCATCCAGTTGGATGATCTCTCCAAGGCCATAGGTCCGGTGAATAACCTGGTCGCCCACCTGGTAAGCAGTCTTCTGCTCAAACATTGTATGAGCCCTACCTTCCCTTACACAAACCCCTGCCAATTTTACTCATTGCCTCGATGTGAGATATTGCACTCATTACAGACTATTCAAAAACCCAGCGTCACTGAAGGTTTTTGCTGGATCGGTCGCCGATATTCAGATTAATTCACAATCAAAGCTACCTTAATCCGATTAAAAAACGCCCGTCCTGCGCAAGGACCGGCGGAAGAGCCACAAATCCTAAGTAAGAGTGTACAAATTATATCATTAATCTGATGTTATTTTGGGCTAATTGGGAATCACTATGACGATTCGAGGATGGGTGGCAAACAACAAAGGGTGTCCAGCTAAAAAACGCACTGGACACCCTTTAAGGATCCTGCTTAGGGTTACTTGATCTGCTTGTTGACTTCCGCCAGGATAGCCTCAGCTTTTTCCTTAGTCAGGCCAAGCTGTGCCGCCTGCGGCATGGAGATGATCATGTTCAGCGACATACCTCTCGCCATCGCAACCATTGGATTGCTGGAGAGCCCGGGTAATTGCTTATCCAGCACTGCTTTCGCCTGCGGATTGTCTAATAGTTCGCCGAAAGTGGTATCGAGTGTGAACGCCATGAATTTTTCTCCTTTAACATGGATTTGGGTGAATGTGAATATATAGGGATATTAAAATTGTATCACGAGATCAATGTCTAAACGTGTAGTGTCAGGCCTCGAAAGATCGCGCTACGGAACAGCGCTCTAAACTGCAACGAGTATATATTCAAGTCAACTGCCTCTAGGCTTCAGCAGCTGTCTCAGCAGCTTCCGGCTCGGCCGGGCCGCTTTCCATCCGACCTGCCGTGCCCTGGTACAGCTCCCAACCCTGGCTTAGAATCACTACCTGAGCTGCCAGCAACCACAGGAAGAACAAAGTCAAGACAAGGGCCACCGCATTCAGGATGGTGGATAAATTATCTTGAATGTTGGTAAGCACAGCTTTCAGATCGTCCATGGAAGACTGCGATTGGGTGACCATGGCCTCATACTCGCTAAGGCTCTGCGAGATCCTGCCCACACTGCTCGACATCGTGGTCAGGCTGGTCTGGATAGTCACCAGGCTGTCATCCGCCTTGCCTAGATTCGCTGACATCTCCGTGAATTTATCCGGCAATCCTTCCAGGTTAGTGGCTAACTCGCCTAAAGAATCTGCCAACGCCACCTGAGGATTGTAGGCTTGCGTGGGCTGCTCTATAAAGCCACCGATCAGCGGCACGGCGCTCAACACAGTGCGGAAGGTATCCAGTGACTTGATGGCACTGTCGAGCACTGCAGCGGCTTCCTGAGCGGACTTGAGCGAGGTTGTGGCTGCTTCCAGGGTGGAAGGCAGGGTCTCACCCAGGATGGCATTGACCTGGTCGAGCACGGGCTGGGTATCCTGAACCGAAGTAGCAGTAGTGCTCAACATGGTGGAGAGCGCATCGACGCTTTCGACGGTGGCTCCCAGCGCCTGCCCGGTGATCTCCATGACTTGCTGGCTGGTGGTGATGCTGTCGTTGAGCGTGACGATCGTTGAGGCGGCATATTCGGCCACAGTAGGCTTTAGCACCCAGACTCCGACCAGGCCGGTGAGGCTGAGCACCAGCCCTAGGATACCGGCAATCATGACCAACACTCCAAGAATGCGACGTAATGCTTTCATGGTGGCTCCTTTAGACTCGGTAGATTGACTGAACTATGGCTTAATTATAGTGCGCTTTTAAGAAAATAATTAATGAGCAAGTATTTTAAAGCCCTGGCACACACAGGGAGCACTCTCAGAAATCAATACTGACTGGATCCATAATTACCTCCAGCATCTCAGGCGCGATTTAGGGTTTACTCGATATAGCGACTGTTCGATAAAGTCCCAGGCTTAGCTCCCCGGAGGCAGATAGAATCTAAAAGTGTGGAGTATAATTAAGATACATGTACCTTCAAAATTAGCTTCTTTAC
The DNA here is from genome assembly GCA_017860725.1 of Chloroflexota bacterium. Classification (GTDB taxonomy): domain Bacteria; phylum Chloroflexota; class Anaerolineae; order Anaerolineales; family UBA4823; genus CTSoil-045. The sequence continues at coordinate 4,732 of JAGDMX010000051.1, forward strand.
GCCTTCTCCACAGCTAGCCTCCAGGCTCTTCTCCCCGTAAGTTTTTTATTGTTAGAAAGAAAGGCAATGTTTAAACGGATCCTCCTCCCGTTAGATAGTTCAAAATTGGCGGAATGCGTTTTGCCGCATCTGGTCTCGATTGCCAAGATCAGCGAGCCGGAAGTGCAGCTGCTGCGCGTCTTGGAGCCTTTTGGCGTTACAGCGCGTATGCGCATGATTGATCCGGTGGATTGGCAGATCCGAAAAGCCGAGGCAGAGAGTTATCTTTCTGTGATAGCTGAATGCTTACAAAATGCTGGCCTGCGGGTGTCTACGCAGGTTTATGATGGCAGGCCGGCTGAACGGATTATTGAAGTTGCCCACTCTTGGAATGCTGACTTAATTATGATGAGCAGCCACGGGCAGAGCGGTATTAGTCCCTGGAATGTCAGCAGCGTTGTGCAGCAGGTCATCTTGCGCGCCCACCGCTCCCTCATGATCATCCGAGCCTACCAACCGGTGACAGCAGATCTGATAAACCTGCGTTATCACAAGATCTTCCTCCCTTTAGATGGTTCTCAGCGTGCAGAAATGCCACTGACATTAGCCGAATCTCTGGCACGCGCCCACAGCAGCGAGATCCTGGCTGCGCATATTGTCCGGCAGCCGGAACTGCCTCGCCGGACGTCTGCTTCGCAGGAAGATTTACTGCTGGTCAACCAATTGACGGAGCGAAATCGAGCTGAAGCGGTCAAATATCTGGAAGAACTGAAATCCCGTATAGACGTGACCATCCAGACGAAACTTGAGATCAGTCCCAGTATTAGCCGCTCCTTGCACCAGATCGCTGAAGAGAACGATGTAGATCTGACAATTTTAAGCGCACACGGTTATTCTGGCGACACACACTGGCCCTTTGGCAGCGTGGGACTCGGCTTTATCGTTTATGGCAGCACACCACTGTTGATCCTGCAGGATTTGCCGGCCAACCGGATCGAGCTAACCCGGGCGGAGATCGCCGCCCGGGAAACCGAAGGTCACTAGACAGTGCTGGACCAAGCCCCCATCATGCCGGCAGGGCCTCAGCCCGAGACCCAGCCGGAAAATCTAGCCAGCGACCTGGAAGCTCAAGGTCGCTGGCTGGCCGAAGATCACCGCCGCCACGCCAGGGAACTGTCCAACGTTCGTTCCAGTTCGCCCGGCTCGCCAGTGCTCCTGTCGGGACGTATCCCCCGTTTTACCTCAATACTAAAAGAAACTGCCGGCCGTTTGCAAGCGCAGACATCGAAAGCTGGACAGCTTTCGCCGGCCGCTGAATGGTTGCTGGATAATTATTACATAGCGGCACAGGCACTGCGCGAAGTGCAGCAAGATCTGCCGCCGCACTATGAGCGCCAGCTACCCCGCTTGCAAACCGGGCACCCGCGCGTCTATGACCTTGCCACTCAACTTATTAAAACTGAGAATGCTCTGCTCGACCTGGGGCGTGTCCAGCGCTTTGTAAAGGCTTACCAGACAGTGCTCCCGCTCACCATGGGCGAGCTGTGGGCGCTGCCGACCATGCTGCGCCTGGGGATTCTGGAATGCCTTTTGGCGGCGATTGCCCGAATAACAGAACTCGCTGGCCAGGAAATCGCAGCGATTGCTCCCGTCTTGATATCTCCTGGGCAGCTCGACGACCAGCTTATCGTGGAATACAGTATCCGCAGCCTGCGGATACTGGCTGTTTATGATTGGAATAGTTTCTTCGAATCTCTAAGCCTGGTCGATTTAACCCTGCGCCAAGACCCGGCCAGGCTTTATGCCGGGATGGATTTCGAGACAAGGGACCGTTACCGGAAGGCAGTGGAAAAAATAGCCGGTTCTGGGCCGGGCGATGAACTGGCGGTCGCTCGCAGTGCGGTAAGCCTGGCACAGGCAGTGACCAGCCAGGTTAGCTCACCGTCTGCGCAAGCTTTGCCGGGTAGTGATGGTCATAAAGATCTGAAACACCAGCCGTCCGGCTGGGATGGGTTCCACTCGCAACCCGGCGCACACATCGGCTACTATCTCCTGGGCCAGGGTCGCCCGGCGCTGGAAGGAGTTGTCGGGTACATTCCGCAAGGCGGGCAGCGGATGCAGCGCTTTACCCGTGATCACCCTACTCAACTTTACCTGGGGGCAATTACCTGCTTCTCGTTTGGGTTGATGATTATCCCCCTGTTCTATGCCGCCATAACCGGCGCCTCAGCGGCGGTTCTTCTGTTGGTTTTCATTCTCGCTGTGGTTCTAGCGCTGACCATCGCTGTAGACCTGGTCAACTGGCTGGTGACCCAATTTGTCAGGCCAGAGGCCTTGCCGCGCATGGATTTCAGCCAGGGTATGCCAGAGGAATGTGGAACCCTGGTCGTCATCCCGGCCTTACTTTCCGGAGCGGATGAAGTCGATTCGCTGGTGAGGCAGTTAGAGCAACACTTTCTGCGCAACCCAGACCCGGGGCTTTTCTTTGCTCTGGCGACCGATTTCACGGACGCCCCGGAGGAACATCAGCCTGGCGACGCGGATCTGGTGGAACAGGCTCGGCAAGGCATTCGTAGCCTGAATGAAAAATACCGGCAGGAGGCACCAGAGCGCTTCGCCCTCTTGCATAGGGAGCGTCGTTGGAATCCTTCCGAAGGAGTATGGATGGGTTGGGAGCGCAAGCGCGGCAAGCTGCATGAGCTAAATCGCTTGATCCTGGCTGCGCAAGGCGTCTCTTTGGGCGGTACCACGATTGATGCCGAGTCCTCATTCCCATTCCGTGAGGGGAATCTAGCGTTGCTACAGCGCGTACGCTATGTCATCACTCTGGATGCGGATACGATCCTGCCGCGCGACGCCGCCCGGGAATTGATCGCGGCCCTGGCCCATCCCCTCAACCGCGCCCGTCTCAAGCCGGTGGAGACGGGTGAATGCGGCGAAGAAGTCATTTCGGGATATACCATTCTCCAGCCGCGCACCGATATCAATCCACTCAGCAGTAGCGCGTCTTACTTCACCCGGATCTTCTCCGGGGATACCGGTCTTGACCTTTACAGCCGGGCTGTATCGGATGTTTACCAGGACCTCTTTGGAGAAGGCAGTTATGTTGGCAAGGGTGCTTACGAAGTCAGCAGCTTCGAACGCAGCCTGGAAGGCTGCATCCCTGAAAATTCCTTGCTCAGCCACGATCTATTAGAGGGCATTCATGGGCGGACAGCGCTGGTGACCAGCACCGTCCTGATCGAAGACCTGCCGCCAAACTATCTAGTGCACGCCAGCCGGCTGCATCGCTGGGTCCGTGGAGATTGGCAGCTCCTGCCTTGGCTGTTCTCGCCTCGCCTATCGGCGATCAGCCGTTGGAAGATTGGGGATAACCTGCGGCGCAGCCTGGTGGCCGGCAGTCTGCTGCTGTGGTTCCTGGCTGGTTGGCTGGTGCAGCCGCTCTCTCCCGAGGTTTGGACGATTAGTGGGATGCTCGTCCTGGCTGTTCCGATATTGACCGGTTTGTTCGGAGCATTGCGCCGGCGTTTGAGCGGCCAACCGGCGCGGCAGAGTGAAGCGGGTTTAAAAAACAGCTTTTTCCGTTGGCTATTGGCGCTGGCTTTCCTGCCTTACGATGCACAGATAGCTGCAGACGCGATTGTGAGGACGCTGGTGCGGCTGGGTATCACCCGCCGCGACCTGCTACGCTGGACTTCCAGTGACCAGGTTGCGCGCCGCCAGTCACTCAAGGGGGCGTCTGCAACCTGGCAACAGATGTTATTGTCTTTCGTCCTAGCGGCCATCATTGCCATCCTGATTGTAAGGTTCCGCCCGGCAGCTCTCCCTTGGGCTGCCCCACTGCTGGCGGCCTGGTTCCTGTCGCCTGGTATAGCCATCTGGGTCAGCCAACCCCTGACGCGGCGTGCAGAAAATCTAGACAGCGTGCAGACCCGGGAACTGCACCGGCTGGCCCGCCGCACATGGCTATTCTTTGAACAGTTCATTGGGCCTGAGGACCAGTGGCTGCCTCCTGACCATTTTCAAGAGGCGCCTCTAGGGATCGTAGCCCACCGCACTTCGCCGACCAACATCGGCATGGCGCTGCTTTCTGCTCTGGGGGCCTACGACCTGGGCTATCTTGAGGTGTTGACCCTATCGACGCGTCTGATTTCCTCCTTTGATACCCTCGAAAAGCTGGAGCGCTTCCGGGGTCACTTTTTAAACTGGTATGACACACGCAGCCTGGATCCATTGCACCCGCGCTATGTTTCCACGGTAGACAGCGGCAACCTGGCGGCTAGCTTGATAGCCCTACGCCAGGGCTGCCTGGAAATCCCTGATAAACCGGTTTTGCGCTGGGATTCCTTCGAAGGGCTGCTGGATGCAATCGACCTCCTAGATGAGGTGTTCAGCGACCTTGACACCCCTTCTTTGCATCCGACAATCGATGAGTTAAGGAATGCACTCAAGTCGATCATTCAAGCCATCCAAGCTGTGAAAAAAGAACCCACCCGCTGGGTGGGTTTGCTTTCCGATCTGAGCAGTAATGGAAATGGTCAGATTTTCCGGCGGAGTTGGTCCGAACTCGACCGGCTCATTGTGGGATTGGTGGAAAACAATCCCCAAGAGTTAAATCCAGAGAACTTGCGCCGCCTGCGTTATTACAACCGAGGCGCGCGGCAACAGATCAATAGTATCCAGCGTTGCATCGACTTGCTTCTGCCCTGGCTCGCCTCATTCCACGACATACCGGCTCTCTTCCAGGAGGAAAATTTAACACCCAGCCTGGCGAAAGCCTGGCATGCGCTGGAGATGGCTTTCCCCGCGCAGCCATCTCTGGCAGAAATCCCATCAGCTTGCCAGTCAGGACGCGAGGCCTTGGATCAGCTACGAGAGTTCTTGAAAGAGGCGTACTCTCCGCCAATGCATGATGGGGCAAAGCGGGAATCTGTGTATCGCTGGGCGAACGATCTGGAGGAGAAGCTGGATACAGCCGAATTGGCGGCTAAGAATCTTGTTATCGGTTACCAAGAGCTGGAGCGTCGCAGCAATGCTCTCTTCCAGGGAATGGATTTTACCTTCCTGTTCGATGCTCAACGCCAGGTCTTTCATATCGGATACAATGTCACTAACGGCAGTCTGGATACGAATTATTACGACCTATTGGCTTCGGAAGCCCGTCTTGCCAGCCTGGTGGCGATTGCCAAGGGCGAGGTCCCACAGAGTCATTGGCTGCACCTTGGCCGTCCCTTTACGCGTGTAGACGGGCAGCAAGCGCTCATCTCGTGGAGCGCTACCATGTTTGAGTACTTAATGCCGCACTTGATGGTGCGCAGTAAACCCGGCACCCTGCTTGGCCAAACCCTAGAAGTGGTAGTCGACCGCCAGATCGAATACGGGCGTGAGAAAAACGTCCCCTGGGGGATCTCGGAATCGGGGTATTATCGCTATGACGCCAACCAATTCTACCAATATCGCGCCTTCGGAGTGCCCGGGTTGGGTTACAAGCGTGGCTTGGCCGACGACCTGGTCATCACCCCTTACGCTTCCCTGCTGGCGCTGCCGCTGCGCCCACTTGCGGTTCTCCATAATACAGAGCTTCTCAAGCAGCTCGGCATGTTGGGGATGTACGGTTTTTATGAAGCGGCCGACTTTACCCAGGCGCGCCTTGCGGTTGGCCAGGAGAGAGCGATCGTACAGTCTTACATGGCTCACCACCAGGGGATGATCATGCTCTCGCTGGTCAATTATCTGCAGGGCGATGCGATGGTCCGGCGCTTCCAGCGCGATCCGCGTATCCAAAGTGTAGAACTGCTGTTATTGGAACAGATTCCTAGAGATGCCCCGATTGAGCAACCGAATAGTGAAAGTTCGCCTGGTTTGCGACCACAGCTCCTGGCAGGTGGATCCGCAGGCGCCGCAGCCCAGGGTGCATTACCTCTCAAATGGTCACTACAGCCTCCTAATTACCGCCGCAGGTGGCGGGTATAGCGCCTGGGAAGACATTGATCTGACCCGTTGGCGGCCGGATACTACCCTGGATAACTGGGGAACCTGGATTTATATCCAGGACCAGGAGAGTGGCGCAACCTGGTCATCAGGCCTCCAGCCTGCTCTAACGGTTGCCGATGAGCAAGAGGTTTTCTTCAACGGTCACTTTGTCGAGTTCCGCCGCCAGGATGGTCTCCTGGCTCAAGTGACCCAGGTCTTTGTCGCCCCCGAGGATGATCTGGAGGTTCGCCTGGTGACCCTGACGAACCATGGAGATCAGCCACGGCGCCTGCGGTTGACCAGCTACGGAGAGGTCGTCCTCGCTTCTCAGGTTACCGACGCCCGCCATCCAGCATTCAATAAGCTGTTCATCGAAAGTGAGCCACTGCCACGCGGCAATGGTTTGTTGTTCCGCCGCCGGCCGCGCTCCCAATCGGAAGAAGGGATGTATCTGGCCCATGCAGTGGTAATCGGCACAGGAGAGATCACTGTCGTACGGCCAAAGCTGGAAACCGACCGCGGACGGTTCCTGGGGCGCAGCCGTACTGCTCGACGTCCGGCTGCTCTGGAGGCTGGCTCGCCGACTGGAACCGAAGCCTCATTAGACCCGATCTTCTCGATTAGCCAGGCAGTCTACCTGCCGCCACATGCCACTCTACGTATGGCTTTCCTGACGGCTGCTGCCCGTTCTGCTGAAAATTGTCAAGCAATAATAGACCACTACTCATCGTTAAATGCAATCCGAGCTACCCTAGAACAGTCCCGGATACTAGCCGAAATTGAATTGAATGAATTAAATATCACCAATCCCCAATTGGAGGTGTTTCAGACCCTGCTGTCTTTGTTGGTTTTCCCTTCCCGAGGACTGCGCGCCAATCCCGAACGGTTAGCGGCTAATCAGCTGGGCCAGCCAG
>JAGDMX010000052.1 GCA_017860725.1 Chloroflexota bacterium
GAAAGCTCCTCCCCGCTAGGACCGGAGCGCCAGTCGATATATACCAGCCAGACTGCCCCCAAACCGATCAAGGTTACAATCAGCCCGATCACCCAACCAGCATAGGGGATCGCCGTGACCAGAATATACAGGAATATGCCCAACAGTAGCGGCCAAAACTTACTCTTGAGCCGGGGGGCAAAGCGCTTCAGGATCAGCCGGCCTACCAGGTAGGCCACGATCACTTTGCTGATATAAGCTGCAAACAGCCAGAAGACAAAGAAGGCTAACCCAACCGCCAGCAGCCCCAGGGTGACAAACAAGAAAGCCAGGTTGCCGAGCGTCAATGCATTCAAGCCGATGGCAATCCCAACAATCACAGCGATGAATATGGCCGTCGCAGCAAATCCTGTGATCAGGATTACAATGCCAGAACCGGCCGCCCGCACGGAACGAGCGCGTACCCGTTCGGACCACATATTTAAACGTGCCGGGAATAGCCAGATCAGCAAGCAACCAATCACCAACAGGGCTACCAACTCGCGCAGCCGGACGAGCAACCAATCAACGGTCGAGTCGGTCGCCTGGGAGGTTTGACCGGGCTCGCTGATTAATTCGGATGCCATTGTCAGACTCTCCGAGCCACCCTGATCCATCCATAGCACGGGCAGCAGGCCTGCCGTCATATGATTCCAGTCTGCCAGCTCAGAGCCAACTGGCTCACCTTGCCAGGCAGCCTGATTAATACCAACCGCCTGCAACAAGGAACGGATAATTTCAATGGGTCCGATGATTGCCGTCGTATTGCGGCCAACTTGACCAGCCAGACGCGCTCCGAAAGTAATTGTGTTAAGATCCCAAGTAATGGCTGATTCCTCTTCGGTCGCCAGGCTGAATCCCACAAAATAGACACTGCGTTGGACAGAGGCTTGTGGGCTAAAGGTTAAATTCACGCCGGCAGTATAAACACTCCCGTTGACATTACCCCCGATAACAATCTCATCGCCCAAAATTATCAGGCTGCCCTGTACATCGCCGTTAATGGTCACTTTCTTGCTGACCGCCACCACATCGCCAATCACTTCTCCCTCAATGGAAACTTCATCCCCAAAGAGAATTACATCATTTTCTACAATCTCACCCGAGGGAATCACATCCCCATAGATGAAATCTTGAGCATAGGCAGATTGGGGCAGGCTGAGTAAAAGGCTGGCTAGCAGAGCTAGCATCAATACCATACGAAATCCATGAAATTGTCGTGACGAAATCATTGCTCCTCCTTAAACATCATTGTCTATCTGATCCGGATCGTTAGTGGGAATATCTGCGAATACAGCCCGATTTGCAAGTAAATCCTTACCGCTGAAGTAAAACCATCCATGAATAAAGAGACTGACCTGGGAAAAAGCGATCCAAAGAAACAATATTGTCAGGAAGACCGATGCCAGATCAATCCAATAAACCACGCTTGATTCGATGTTCTCTAATATCGCTCGGGCATCTACAAGTTTTATTCCCGAGTCAGCCAGCGTCGCCTGCAAATTTCCCAGGCTGTTGGCAATATTGACCACACTTTCTACTACGCCGGGCAACAGTTCTTTGATCAGACCAGCAGACTCCAAAAATGCCTTTAAATTCTCAACGATACCCCTAATGTTTCCCAGCCCCTGGTCGACATCACCAATCGCTGCCTCGGCAGTTTTCAATGTGGTGATCATCGGATTTAATGTGGTCAGGACAGCATTGGTAATAGGCGTGTTGGCAATCCACACTGCCACAACCGCCACCAGGCTGGCGCTAAACACCAGCACCGCAGTGACTACGACCATAAACGCCAATCCCCGCGATAATGACTGCATCTACACCTTATTTCCTTCGCCAAGCAAGTTCAAAATTTGGTATCGGAATTTCTGAAAAACACCGGCATTTTGATCTCCTTTATGAAATCAAGACGCCGGTGCTTATGTAGCTATCTCCAGGCTGGTGCCTGATTCGTAGCCGGGTTATCCGTATAGTTATAAACCGCAGAGGCATCGGTCCGGATGACAAAAATTTCTGCGTTGCCATCGCGGTTGGTCATAAAGGCAATCCACTGTCCATCCGGTGACCAAGCCGGGTAACGATCGGTAGAAGGATTGCGGGTCAGGTTGGTCACGCTGGAGCCGTTGGAATTCATAATATAGATCTCTTCGTTGCCGTCACGGTCGGAAGTAAATGCGATCCTCCCGGCATCCAGCGATCCCTTCGGGAGAAAATCATTGAAAGGATTGTTAGTGAGATTGGTCATCCCAGTCCCATCAATATTCATCACGTAAATTTCCTGATTCCCGCTTCGATTAGAAGTAAACAAGATGCGCCCATCCGCCAGCCAATTCGGGTAAAGATCTTGGCCGCTATCCGTGGTCAACCGGGTGAGGTTGGTGCCATCCGAGCGCATCAAGTAAATCTCGGAGTTGCCGTCACGATCAGAAGAGAATGCGATCCACTGCCCATCCGGTGACCACGAAGGACCTTGATCATTGGCCGGGTTCAAGGTCAGGTTCTGCTGAGCGGTGCCATCGGCATTCATCACAAAGATATCGTTGTTGCCATCGCGCGCCGACAGAAAGGCAATCCGGCTCCGATCCGGCGACCAGGCCGGCTGAGAATCCAAGCCGGGGCTGATCGTCAGGCGGACAGTACTGCGATCGTTGGCATTACTCAAGTAAATCTCTGGATTCCCATCGCGGTTGGACTCGAACAAGATTAAGCCAGGCAATGGTGGAGGGGCCGGGGTAACAGTGATGATAGGCACCGGGGATTTCGTCACTGTAGGGATGCCTGCGTTGGCAGTTTGCGTCATTCTGGGATTGCTGGGATCACAGGGATCCAGGTCACGTCCATCGATGATCCCGTCCCGGTCGGTGTCCGGATTCAATGGATCCGGACACGGCGGAACAGCCTCCTGCCCGTCCTTAAGCAAATCGTTATCCGTATCCGGTCTTAACGGGTCAGTGCCGCGGCGGACTTCGTCCCCATCATTCAATGCATCGGCATCGGTATCGGAGTTGCGTGGGTCAGTGCCGCGTGTAATCTCATCCCCATCCAGGAGCGTATCGCCATCGGTATCCGGGACTCGAGGGTCAGTCAAATGAGTTCGAACTTCATTGCCATCGTTCAAACCATCCCGATCCGTATCCGCAACCTTGGGGTCCGACCCATAACGCAGGACTTCTTCACCATCTAACAAACCATCGCTATCGGTATCCTTATTCAATGGATCGGTGGTGTAGCGCTTGACTTCATCACCATCAAACAAGCCATCTGCATCAGTATCCGGGTTTAGCGGATCAGTCCCCAGTTCTACCTCTTCCTGATTGGTCAGAGCATCACCATCCGAGTCTTGTTGACCTTCAATCGCAGCTTGAGTCTGGTTGGCCGCCAGTGTACCCTGCGCAGCTACCGTCTGCTGAACGGCAGCGGTTTCATTCAAAACGGCAGTTTGAAGCGCCATGACTGTTTGGGTAGCATCCAGGTCTGCAGGCCGATTTGTTCCCACTTGAGACAGGAAAAACGCTGCACAGATCGATCCCAGACAGATCACCAGAATTACAGGCAACACCCAAATCGGCATCAAGGCCATGGAGAATAGTTCGCCGTTCAAACTTTCGATATGTTTTCCAGATGATTGGACGCGGGCTACAAACGGGTAAGAGATTTCGCCACCAAAGATTCTCCGACGGCGCGGCTTGGTGGTGAACTCCAATATACCTACCTGTCCACCCATAATCCGCATCGTCTGAGGTGGAGGCGGCTCAAACTCTAAAGCGTCCTCTTCACTTTCCAGGCTGATTGAGTACGTATCCTGGATATTTCCCTGATTGGCAATCACCAGCCGCCCAGATTGCCCGGCTTCGAGCCGGTCGGGGTCCAGCTCACATTCAAAAGCAGCAAACGCGCCCAAAGTTAGGACACAATCCACCTCTGCTGGCGTATCGGAAACGGTCTGGCTGGTGATAACCAACTTGAATGTTGTTCGCCCGGCACGACTTTCGGCCGCGCGTGGTGGACTCAGGGTGACAACCACCTGGCGCTGCTCGCCAGGTTCCAGCTTGATAACCGGCGTGGCAGTCGAAATCCAGCTAGAGGAAATTCCCTGGACGCCCAAGCGAAAAGTGTCGGCTACCAAACCTTGATTGCTGACTACCAGGGGAATCTCGACACTGCTACCTGGAACGAGTGAGAATTGAGTTACTTCGGCCAGCACTCCAATCCGACCTTCAATCTCCGCTGCAGCCACAGTCAATTCTCCCCGCGCTTCAGCCGCTCGATCCTGGTTTTGCTGGCTGACGACATGCACTGTAAAAGGATAGCGCCCCATCCGGCTTTCTGGCGGCACTGGCGGTTCAATCGTCAGGATCAGCTCACGCTTTTCTCCGGCCGAAAGATGCACAACAGCCGGGGGCATTAACAGCCATCGTGAAGGGATGCCAATAACAGAAAGCTCATAGTAGTCCTCTGTACTCCCCAGGTTCGTAAGCACAAGATGAACCGGGACACTGCTGCCTGGGGCAACAGTAATATCTTTGGTTTCCAATTCGATATGAACGGCACTTCCCGGCGATGAAGGAGTATCAGTCATTGTGAGTCTCCCTGATTCTTATTTGGATTTTTTTATCCAAGTAGTTATGAGTATTACTGGATTATATCAAGGTGTCAGAAAGGTTATACATTAAGTTTATTTTTAAAATTGATTTGTGCATAGGTAAATGCTAATATTGATATAAGCTATTTTTAATTAAACACTGATAATTTTCACCTGAATACTCATAAATTTTGCATTCGATAATCCAGATCAAGTGCATGTAACCCAGAATTCAAACCCAAGGAGGTCGACCACCGAGACAGCTTTAGAAGTAAATTGACAATTGAGCCAAATCAGCTGGGTCAGCATCCATTTACCCATCTGAAAACCATAAACCAGTTAAACTAAATTTTTAGGAGGCAGACATGACACTTGGAGGATATGCAGATCGCGTTGCACATATTGACCTGACAACCGGTAGTATCAAATATGACTCGATTCCGGAAGATTGGAAGCGTAAATATATTGGTGCACGCGGCATCGGCGACAAGTACGTCTTTGAGAATGGTCCACAGGTTGAGCCACTGTCACCCGAGAACATCCTTTGCTTCATGAACGGCCCTCTGACCGGGACGGAAGTGAACCTGAGCGGTCGCATGGCCATCGTGACCAAGTCCCCTCTGACTGGCACTATCGTCGACAGCCATCACGGCGGTTGGTCGGCAGCCCGGCTGCGCTGGGCGGGCTTTGATGGTCTGGTCTTCAAGGGGAAGTCTCCCAAACCAGTCTATCTGTATGTCACGGATGGACATGCCGAGCTCATGGATGCATCAGAGGTGTGGGGCAAAGGTGTTCACGACACGGTCAAGTTCTTCAAAGACAAATACGGCGAGAAAGACCTGACCGTGATCACTATTGGCCCTGCAGGTGAAAGACTGGTACGCTATGCCAATTGGATGAACGAAAATGATCGCGCCAGCGGTCGCGGTGGCACCGGTGCTGTCGGCGGCAGCAAGCTCTTGAAAGCGGTGGTGGTTAAAGCCACCAAGCGCATGCCCAAGGCACACAACATGGACCTGTGGAAAACCGCCCACAGAGATGCCCTGGCAGAGCTGAAAAACCCGAAAGTGGTCACTTCTCCCCGCAAAGGCGGGCTGTCCGTTTACGGCACCAACGTACTGATGAATATTGCCAATACTATCGGCGCCATGCCAACCCGGAACGCACAATCAACCTTTTTCCCAGAGCACGAAGCTATCAGCGGCGAGCGGGTTAAAGAAACCATCCTGGTTAATGATCCTACCTGCCATGCCTGTCCGGTAGCCTGCAAAAAGGAAGTAGAGATTACAGAAGGTCCATTTGCGGGCTTGCACATGGAAAGCTTTGAATACGAGCCGGCCTGGGCGGTTGGAGCTAACTGCGGCAACGATAATGCCGCCAGCATTGCCAAGATGATCGACCTTGCCAACGATTACGGCTATGACGCTATCGAAATCGGCGATGTGCTCTCGATGTATATGGAAGCTTCTCAGAGAGGCTACACCAACGGCAGTGGTGGACTGGCCTGGGGCGATTACATGGGGATGGTGGAGTTGATGCACAAAGTCGGTACCCGTGAAGGGGTTGGCTGGTTGCTGGGCGAAGGTGCTGCCCGTGCTGCCGAAGTTATGGGGCATCCAGAAATCGCCATGAGCGTCAAGGGTATGGGCATCCCTGCCTACGATCCCCGCGGAATCAAGGGCATGGGCCTGGGTTATGCCACCAGCAATCGCGGCGCCTGCCACCTGCGCGGCTACACTCCAGCAGCAGAAGTGGTTGGCAATGTCTTAGGACCGGCAGAGGTTACCGATCCACTCGAATGGAAAGGCAAGGGCAAGCTGGTGTTCATTTTCCAGAATGTGCACGCTGTCTCCGACAGCCTGGATGTATGCAAGTTTGCCACCTTTGCTGAATCGCTGGACACCTTCGCCGCACAGTTTTCCGCTGTGACCGGGACTGACGTTGACGCTAACTACCTGCTCACAGTTGGCGAGCGTGTCTTCAACCTGGAGCGCTACTATAATAACCTGGCCGGCTTCCGTGAAGGCAGCGATACCCTGCCCGAGCGTTTCTTAAAAGAACCGTCAGATGGCCCCGGCTCGAAGGGGCATGTCTGCGAGCTGGACAAAATGCTCGAGGAGTACTACCACGAACGCGGCTGGGTGAATGGGGTTGTGCCCGAAGCTAAGCTGAAGGAGCTGGAGATTATCTAAACTCCTGATTGACGAAAAAAATGCGCACCTCTCAACGGGTGCGCATTTTTTATGGCAAAATATGCAATGGTGGTGCTCCTTAGCCTCCTCCAACGGGAGGGAATATGCTGATCCTGTCGCCGGGGGATAACTGGTAATCCAGGCCCCCTTCCAAATATGCCATATCCCTACCATTCACAAAAATATGAATATGGCTTTGCAGGTTGTTCTTCTTATCCACCATTTCTTGACGAAGCCCTGGATACTCGGTCACAATTTCATTCACCAACTGCCGTAACGAAGCACTCTCCGGCACGGGAATATCGACCTCGCGCTTTCCAACGATCTGGCGTAATGTTGCGTAAAAATGAACGATCATTTACGCCTACAAAATTAGAACTGCGTCATTAACGAAAGCACCATTGCCAGGATGATCATAATGCTAAAAACGAGAAAAACGATCTGCTGCAAGCGCAAGCTTCTGGTTTCGCTTTTGGTTAATTGTTTTTTCTTTGCCATCTGATTTCCTCTAAAACGCCCACATTATACACTCAATTTTCAAGGCTGTTTAGCTACTCTAAATGATCTTTAATCGCCTGCGCCAACTCGGGCGTGATGCCCTTAACTGCGGCAAGTTGCTCTAGTGCGGCGCTTTTTATCGCTTCGATCGAGCCAAATTGGCTCACCAGGGCTTTGCGGCGCGCCGGTCCAATCCCCGGGATCGTATCCAGGCGCGAAGCCAGCCCCGTTTTTGTGCGGCGGCTACGATGCGAGGTAATTGCATAGCGGTGGGCTTCATCCCGGATGCGCTGCACCAAGTACAACCCCTGAGAGTGGCGCGGCAGCAGGATAGAATTCGGCAAGCCGGGGACAAATAGTTCTTCATTCTGCTTTGCCAGGCCCACCACCGGTACCTGCTGCAGCAGCTCGAATTGCTCCAGCACCGTCACAGCTCGCCCTAACTGGCCTTTCCCACCATCCACAATCAACAGGTCTGGTAAACGAGAGAAAGCCTGATCCGGCTTTTTCCCGGGAGCCAGTTCGGCTTCCTGAGTCGCCTTCCAACGGTTAAGTCGGCGGGTGAGCACTTCCTGCATACTGGCAAAATCATCAGGTCCGCTGACCGTGCGGATATTAAACCTGCGGTACAGGTTTTTCTTGGGCACACCCTGCTCGAAGACCACCATACTGCCCACGGCAGCCGTGCCCTGGGTGTTGGAGATATCGTAACATTCAATCCGGTTTAAAGGCGCTGACAGAGCCAACGCTTCCTGTAGCTCGGCCAGCGCTTGCTCCTGGCGGTGCCGATCCGTCTCCCACTGGGATTTCAGCGCGGTCAGGGTCTCGGCGGCATTCTCGGCGGCCATCTGGATCAACTCCTGCTGCTGCCCGCCGCGCGGCACCAGGATTTCAACTTTTTGCGTGCTGCTTTTCTGGCTCAACCACTGCCGAATAATATTCGCTTCCTCAACCTCCTGGGGCAGCAGCACCTGAGGCGGCACTACCGGTGCCTGATCGTAAAACTGCTTTATAAACTCGGACAAGACAGTGGCGTCTGGGGCATCGGCGGCATTCTCCAGCAAGAAATAGTCCCGGCCGATCAGCTTACCGCCCCGGATGAAAAATACCTGCACACAGGCATCGCCATTCGAACGCGCCAGCGCCAGAACATCCGAGTCAATGTAGTCGGTGGACACGACTTTCTGGCGCTCGACCACACTCTCGATCGCCCGGATCTGATCGCGCAAGGCTGCGGCGCGTTCGAAGCGTAGCTGCTCGGCAGCCTGCTCCATCTCCAATTGCAGGCGCGAGACAATTGGGTCTGTACGGCCCTGCAAGAAAGAGCACAAATCGTCGATCATCTGGCGGTATTCCGCCTGATTGACGGCCCCGACGCAGGGTGCGTTACACAGCTTGATATCGTAATACAGGCAGGCGCGCTCGTCCCCGCCGGTAATATCGCGATCGCAGGTCAGGTAGGGAAAGATGCGCCGTAACACATCCAGCGTCTGATGCACCGCCCACACACTGGTGTAGGGTCCAAAATAGCGTGAGCCATCCTGCACCATCTGGCGCGTTACCGTGACTTTAGGGAACGGGTCGGCCCAGTGTACCTTGATATACGGGTAGCGTTTATCGTCCTTCAGCCGCACGTTGTAATGCGGTCGATATTTCTTGATCAGGTTCATTTCCAGGATCAGCGCTTCCAGCTCGGAGCCGACCAGGATCCATTCGATGTCTGCGATCCGCCGAACCAGGTGATTGGTGCGGGTATTCAATAGGGCATTGGCGTGAAAATATGAACGCACCCGGCTGCGTAGATTGATCGCCTTGCCGACATAGATGACCTTGCCGTCCTCATCTTTCATCAGGTAACAGCCGGGCTTGGTCGGCAGGGTATTCAACTGGGCTTCGACATGCTCAGAGACGTTCATGGCGAAAAATATTTTAACACAGCTAGTCAAACCTGCCAGCCTTGTACAGTCGGATCATGAGCACACAACTCTCTTGTATAATTAACGTGAATTCGGGAGACAAGGATTTTGGGTTTATTTACACTATGGATTCAGAATCTATTGAAAACACTATTGGAAGTCTGCTGCGCCGCCACAAGCTGTGGCTGGCAGTGGCCGAGTCCTGCACTGGCGGCTTAATTGGTCACCGCATTACCAATATCCCCGGCTCCTCGGATTACTTTTTAGGCGGGGTGATTGCCTATGCCAACCAGGTCAAGCTCCAGCAGCTAGGGGTATTGCTGGCGACCCTGGAAAAACACGGTGCTGTGAGCCGTGAGACAGTTATCGAAATGGCGCGCGGCGTGCGCCAGCGGTTAGGTGCTGATATCGGCCTGTCGGTGAGCGGGATTGCGGGTCCCGGTGGCGGGACTGCTGAAAAACCGGTCGGCCTGACCTGGATTAGCCTGAGCTCTGCGGGCTACGAGGCTGCCTGGTCTAATCTCTGGCAGGGCAGTCGTACGCAGATTAAAGCACAGGCTGCGGAGCAAGCCCTGCGCCTGCTTCACGAATATCTGCAGGGGCTATAATAAATTCAGCCCAACCGTTATCAATGCAGCACGATTGGGCTGAACGCTGGTCTAATATTCTACCCCATTCGGGCGCGCTCTTGTGCAGCCACCTCTGGCTCAAGCTTCTTAAAGAGCGGCGCAGGCTGCTCAAGACGCTGCCCGGGTGGCAATTGGCTCGGCTCCCAACGACCGCCGGCCGGCTCCGAGTTATACCGCAGTACCTGGTGATCCCCGAGCTCATCGGTCACAGTATCGACGAACTGCTCTCCAAACAACGGCACACGATATCCTAAGAAGGTGTGCAACCGCTCGCTGGAGAAGGGGATAAAGGGAGCAAACAGCACTTTCAGCGAGTCAATCGCCCTCAAAGCCGAGTAAACCGATTTCGCCGCAGCATCCTTATCGGTTTTTATCTCAAACCAGGGTGCGGCCTGATCCAGGTAGCGATTAACTTCACCCGCCAGGCGCAGGGCTTCATTCAGAGCGGCCCGCAGGCGGACAGCTCCCAGATGCTCACCCACGCTCTGAAAGCCGGCCTCGACCGCGGCAATAATTTCCTGGTCTTGAAGGCGCAGCTCGCCCGGTTCAGGCACCTGCCCTTCCCAGTGCCTGTAGGCAAACGCCAGCACCCGGTTAGCCAGGTTGCCCCAGGTAGCCACCAGCTCATCATTGTTGCGCCGCACAAAATCATCCCAATCCCAGTCGGTGTCTTTGCTCTCTGGCATATTGGCCGTCAGGTAAAAACG
>JAGDMX010000339.1 GCA_017860725.1 Chloroflexota bacterium
TTTATTGTCGCAGCGAAATACACCTGCAAAGCCATCCTGGAAAGGCACCACCGCACTGTTGAAGATACTGTTCGATGAAGGAATTAAGTCCCGCGGAATGATCGGGTTAGCGCTGTAACGCCAGACGATATCTCTGCAACCTTCCGGTCGGTCTTCCCAGGGAATTTCCAGTGTAGAGCTTGAGTAATGTCCTGATGATTCCATCTGCTTTACATCCGTTCGAGTATAAGATGACAACCTGTACCCCACTAAGCACGGGCCAGATAACTCATTTCTCACACCAGCTTCAAACTACAACCCAAAACCAATGGGAAACAAGGCGTCTGTTTCTCTTCCCCCCAGGGATGGGGAAACAATTGGGATTTGATCCATTGAACGCGGCCAGCTAAACGAAAGCCTGCCACTGAAAGGCAGATCACCGAAGAGCACATCTGCAACTCCCTGGCCTTCCGTTCCTGGCAGCCAAGCAGCGACCAGAGCATCCATATCCGGCAGCTGCTCGGTGATAATCAACGGCCGGCCAGACAACAGGATAACGACCAGCTTCTGGCATAAAGTGCGCATGCGCTCGATCAAGAGGATATCCACCTTCGAGAGAGACGGATCAGGTTGATCACCAAAGCCTTCTGCGTATGGAATTTCAGCCAGCACAACAATCCCAACCTCTGCGATCTCATCTGAAAGCTGCTCAAATCGCCCATCTGAATCATAGACCACCCGAGCTGATGAAGAAACGGCAGCTTGGATCCCACTCAAGATCGTCGTGCCGGGTGTGATATTGCCAGGCTGGCCCAACCATTCAATCGTCCAGCCACCACACTGCAAACCGATATCGTTTGCCGCCTTTCCCGCTACCAGGATGGTAGCGGCGGATTTCGATAGTGGTAGTGCATGCGCCTCATTCTTTAACAGTACCAGAGATTTTGCGACCGCCTCCCGCCCTAGCTCCCTGTGCGCTGCTGAACCAATCAGGGAAAGGTGTCTGGGATCAGGTTTAGGTCGTTCAAATAATCCGACCTTGAATTTAACGCTCAAGATCCGCTGGACTGCATCGTCGATGCGATCTAAGAGGATATCGCCTTTTTCAACCGCACGCTTCAGGCTCGAAATGAAGCGCTCATAATCATATGGCACCATACTCATATCGATGCCGGCGTTGATTCCTGTGACCACCGCCTGGTAATAATCAGCCGATACCTGATCGATCCCGGCCCAGTCTGAAATAATAAAGCCGTTAAAACCTAACTCGCCCTTAAGCACCTCAGTCAGCAGATAGCGATGGGCGTGCAACTTGAGACCATTCCAACTGGAGAGGGAAGGCATCACCACTTGCGCTCCAGCCTGGAGGGCAGCAATATAGGGCGTAAGGTGAATCTCCCGCAGCGCGGCTTCATCCAGGCGGGTATCTCCCTGATCAATTTTGAATGCAAACTGATTATCCACACCTTCCAGTATGTACCCTGGAGGAATAGGAAACAACATTTGCGAGCTGCCCCATGTCGTCCCACCATCGCCAAGATAGTGCTTTGGATTAGCCAGCACCGACAGAGGGCCGTTTAATCGATCGCCTTGCAATCCTTTAATGTAGGCGCTGGCAAGCTGCGCCACTATTCGATTATCCTGGCTGAAGCCTTCGTAAGTTCTGCCCCAACGGATGTCCTGGGGAACAGCAACCGTGGGGGCAAAATTCCAATAAACACCGGTCGCCGCAAGCTCCTCTGCAGTGGCGCGCCCAATGCGGTAAACCAGATCCGGATCACGGGTAGCCCCCAGACCAATATTATGCGGGTAGATCACTGCGCCGTACAGATTGTTATGACCATGTACAGCATCAACCCCATACAAAATCGGGATACCCAGGCGAGTTTGCATAGCGGCTTCCTGGAAATCGCCGACCATTTTTACCCAGCCAGCAGGGGTATTTTCAGGGGGATAGCCGCCTCCACCGCTCAGCACTGAGCCGATGAAAAATTGTTTCACCGTATCAGGGTTGAGGCTATTTTTTTCAACCTGGGTCATCTGACCGATCTTCTCATCCAGTGTCATCCGATCCAGCAGATCTTCTACACGCGCTGCGATCGAAACCGATGGGTCCTGATAGACGGGATGGGTGCTGCTGAAACTCACCTGGTCGCTTCGATTAGATTTCGGTGTTTTATTCTGAGTCACAAGGGTTTCTCTCTAGAAAGCTGAACAAATGACTAAATCAGTAACAAAGTTACCTATTGGTGATATTCCAATCCTAATATCATCAACCTTTGTTCGGGTGTGAGCTGGAAAAATTCCGAGTTGTCTTGCCCAGTATCCCGGTTCTCCACAATCAATATTGATGCATCCCGGCTGAGCAAGATAGTGTGCCAGGTATTCTGTTTCACGTTGAATAATTTTCCACTGGACATTACCTCTGCTTGGATGTCACTCACCTTTCCCTGATTCCCCCCAATGAGTAGGGTTGCCCAACCGTCCAACAATACAAACACTTCGTCTGTCTGGGTATGGCGCTCCATACATTCTATGTTCCCGGGTAGCGAGGCTTCTTCCCAGCGCAAGATCGCCACACGCCAGTCACTATAATCGATCAGTGGCTGGTAGCCTGTTCCCAAGTATTGCCTGATCTCCAGCAACTGTTCATCCATATTGCCTCCCTTCATCCGCCCATCCAGACTTCCACCTGATGCGCTCCACTGAGAGCCTCTAATTTAACCAAACTGCCCTCGATCTTCACGTCATCCACAGCGACTCTGGTCACGCCTCGGCTGACATGCTGTGGGTTATGCACCGTGATATTCAATCTGCAACCTCTGAAGATTCGCTCAACAGAAAAATCATCCCATTCAGGTGGAATGCACGGATCAATCCTCAAGCCATCAAACTCGGGGCGAATACCCAAGATCCACTGTGTAATTGCCAAATAATTCCAGGCAGCCGTGCCAGTCAGCCAGGAATTCTTCGCTTCACCATGCGTGGGTGCTTCCCGCCCGGCGATCATCTGGGCATAAACATACGGCTCGCAGCGATGCACATCGCTGATTTCTTCCCTCCTGGAAGGATTAATTCGCAGGTAGTAATCATGGGCTCTTGCACCGTTCCCCACCATCGCTTCAGCTATCATGATCCACGGGTTGGTGTGACAAAAAACGCTGCCGTTCTCCTTGTACCCAGGCGGATACGAGGAGATTTCTCCCAGGTTCAGGTAATATTGTGTATACCCGGGTTGGTGCAACATGATGCCATGGGGTGTCGCCAGTCGCTCTGCCACTGAATCAAGCGCCTGTCGGGCTTTGCCATCGGCTATTCCCAAGCCAGCCATGATGCATATGCCCTGTGGCTCAATGAAGATCTGTCCCTCCTTACAGGTGCTGGATCCAACTGGCTCACCAAAATCGTCATAGGCGCGCCGAAACCAGTCACCATCCCAGCCAGCTGCCCATACTGCCGTTTCCATCTGCTCAATTGCCTGACGATAAACCTGGGCCTCCTGATCGCCTGTTCTTCTCAAGGTAATTTGGACCATCATCTGTGCCGCCAGAATGAACAACCCGGCGATGAATACACTCTCAGCTACTTTGCCATCCTTATTCGTCGTGGTTTGGAAAGATTGGCCCGGGGAGCTGGAAAAACAATTGAGGTTAAGGCAGTCGTTCCAATCTGCGCGCCCGATGAGCGGGAGATCATGGGGTCCAATCCGGTCAAGCGTGTACTGCATGCTGCGTTGTAAGTGGGCGTAAAGATTCTCTTCTGTGCCGGGGGCATTGTCATACGGGACAAGCTCGTCCAGGATGTCCCATTTTCCGGTCTCCTGTATATAGGCTGCCACGGATAATACCAGCCATAAGGGGTCATCATTGAAGCCAGAGCCCACCTCATTGTTTCCGCGTTTGGTGAGCGGCTGGTATTGGTGGTATGCCCCACCTGTGGGGAGCTGGTCATTAAATGCGGCTGAAACTTCTACAGGCTGCAGGAAGCGCCGGATGATCGGCACAACGGTGCGTTTATTGATGGTCTGCGTGCCGGCAGGGTCGAACTTCTCCTCCAGCGGGTTTTCCTGATAACCCAACAAGAAGATGACTTTCCTAACCTCACTGGGCTGCAGCGCCAGCTTGACATGCATCGCCCCAATGGGCTGCCAGCCATGAGCGCTGGAGTTGCTCAGGGTACCTCTTTCCACTCCCCTGGGAGAATCCCAGCCCCGGTAGGGACCCAGGAAAGCCTCCCGGTCGGTATCGAAGCTGGATAATTTCTCTGAGCAGGTGAAGAAGGCAAAATGGTCACGGCGCTCACGGTACTCGGTCTTGTGATAGATCACCCCGTCCACCACTTCTACCTCACCTACCGAGTAATTGCGTTGAAAGTTGGTAGCATCATCCATTGCATCCCACAGGCAAAACTCGACTGTGGCGAAGATGGATAAGTTAACCGCCTCAGGGCGTTGGTTGGTCAGGGTTAGCTGCCAGATTTCCAGGTTCGCCCCAAGCGGGATAAAGTAGCACGTGTTGGCTTTAATCCCAAGGTGGGTGGATTGGATGGTCGTATAACCCATCCCATGGCGACACTCGTATTCCTCCAGTGGGGTGCGGGTAGGCTGCCAGGTGGGTGACCAGCATGGGGAAGCAGGCGCATCATCGTCGCGCAAGTAGATGTATCGCCCCCCTGAATCAAGCGGTGCGTTATTATATCGATAGCGCGTCAGGCGCCTCAGCCTGGCATCTTTATAGAAGGAGTAGCCACCCGCGGTGTTGGAGATGATCCCAAAATAATCTTCACAACCCAGGTAATTGATCCATGGCAGGGGGGTGTCAGGACGGGTAATGACATATTCGCGCGCTTCATCATCGAAATAACCAAATTGCATCATACCCTCTGTAATATTATGTCTCAACTAGCCCAGGTAGAAATCTCACCTGATCTCCACGTCAGATTCCGTTAATAGTGGGGATTGTCGGTGGTCAATTAATTCCTTTAACCTTAGCGAGTAGTTGATCCACTGTACCTTCAGGTGAAGCATACTGGTCACTACCCACGAAGTTGAACAAACCTGTTAACGGCATATCATTCAAAAAGCCCATCGGATCCATACCAATATCCCCCTGATCGGCCCCAAAGGTGGCTTGCATCTGACTAATTAATGGCTCCAAGAGTGGAGCCAAAACCAAATTCCCATTTGGATCCTCAATCCAGTCACGCAGAGTCGAATCACGGTTCAATATACTGGGCAGCTCAAGCGTGGAGTGCAACGTAACTGTCTTTGTACAGCGAATGTCGGCAGACGAAGCGCCAATCAGGATATCGAACTCACCGTCTTCGGTGATCCATTGCTGGTAACCGGGGTGGTAATAGGCAAAGGCCCGGAAATCGAGAGGGATAGTTACGGTCTTGGTCTCACCGGGTTGGAGCTCGACCTTGACAAAACCTTTAAGCTCCTTGGAGGGGCGGACCAATTTTGATTTGCGATCGTGCACATACACCTGGACAACTTCCTTGCCTGCCATCTTGCCTGTGTTAGTCACTTCCACGGATACAGTCAAACCATCCACATCCTTGAAGCTTTGCGCGGATACTTTCGGGTTGCTGTAGGCAAAGGTCGTATAGCTCAGGCCGTAGCCAAATGGGAATAGAACTGGCATCTCCCTGGCGTCATAATAACGATAGCCAGTGAAAATGCCTTCACCGTAGCGCACCTCACCGTTTCCTCCGGGGTAGTTGATATGAGCGGGTGTATCTAACAATCTAATTGGGAAGGTCTCCGCCAGCTTACCGGATGGATTGACCTTTCCAAAAAGAACATCAGCAATTGCCCCGCCGCCGGCCTGCCCCATCATCCAGGCCTCAAGGACGGCTGCTGTGCCATCGATCCATTCGCTCATCACCACTGGGGCGCCATTATTAAGGATGACGACGGTATTGGGCTGGACTGCCGCGACCGCTTTGATCAACGCAACCTGTTGCGAGGTCAAATCGAGGTCAGGTCGGTCGTAGCCTTCCGACTCTTTGGTTGCTGGGAGAGAAATATAAAGCAGGGCCACATCAGCTGAATGGGCATTTTTACATGCCTCATCGATAAGAACCTGGTCAAGAGCCTCGTCCTTTAGATAGCCCTCAGAATAACTTAGCTCAGCATCCCCAGCCAGTTTTTGTAGCTCAACGAATGGGTTGTCCACCTGGGTAGGATTAATGTGCGAGCTGCCTCCTCCCTGGTAGTATGCGTCTTTGGCCGCCCGACCGATGACCGCTATGTGCTGTTGTTTCTGTAGAGGCAGAATTCCGTTATTTTTCAACAAGACCATGCCTTCTCCAGCCACCTGGTGTGCCAGAGCGTGATGCCCAACGATGTCAAACAAACCACCTTTTTTCGTCTCAGCAGCCTTGAAGACTATCTCAAGAATTCGACGCACAGATTCGTCCAATACGGATTCGCTCAACTCACCAGAGCGAACTGCTTCAATGACTGCCTTCACCCGTAGCTCCCTCGGACCGGGCATTTCCAGGTCCAGACCAGCTTTCAAAGCTTCCACCCGGTCGTGTACCGCGCCCCAGTCGGAAACGACAAAACCACCAAAATCCCACTCATCCCTGAGGATCTCTGTCAGCAACCTGCGATTCTCGGCAGCATATGTGCCGTTGATCTTGTTGTAAGAGCACATCACCGTCCAGGGTCTTGCTTTTTTTACCGCCGCCTCAAAGGCGGGCAGGTAAATCTCCCGGAAAGTGCGTTCATCAACTTCAGAGCTGATCGTAGAACGCTGGTATTCCTGATTATTGGCAGCAAAATGTTTTAGCGAAGTGCCCACCCCTTTGCTTTGCACGCCCTTGATAAAGCTGACCGCCATTTCCCCGGCCAGGTAGGGATCTTCAGAGTAATACTCAAAATTACGCCCACACAGCGGGGTGCGCTTCATGTTCACCCCAGGTCCAAGAACTACATCAACCTTCAAGGCGATGCACTCCTCTGCGATTGCCTGGCCCAGTTTGTGGATTAAATCCACGTCCCAGGTTGAAGCCATACAGGTTGCAGTTGGGAAACA